>JBEPUU010000030.1:0-10073 GCA_041691355.1 bacterium
ATTTTTATTCTCTCCTTGTCTCTTTTAATTATATTTTTTAAGAAAGCTGGATTTGTCAGGAAAATGTAGAGTTTCTTGTGAGTATAGACTGTTATAATAGGCTTAATAGAATAAAGGCTTATTTGCAATTTTATAGTAGCTTACATAAATTTATCTGTTAAATTATCATGATTCATGAAGCTCATCCATCTGTTCATGTCCCTGATGGGAAACAAGAAAATCATCTTTTTAAAGTAACCGGACCGGCATCCTATGCTTGGGTAGAAGGTACGATGGAAGGAAATAAAAAATTGCAGCCTGGCGAAGTGCAAGTTTCAACTGTACTTGAGGTTCCTTCTCCAGGAACTTTTCGAGGGTATCATACTGGAGATTATGCCAAACTACATGGATTTATCAGTCCGAACACAGGATTATATACTATAGGAAGACCGCAAGAAAACTATCCAATAGCAATCGGATATGCGGAGGCTGGTGTAGTAGTAGATTCTCGGCATCCGTCCTTTAAGCCGGGTCAGCTTGTTGGTGGTGACTATACATTTCAAACTCTGTATACAGGAAATGCTGCAGAGAATCCGAATGCATTATGGAGGATCAATCCTGATCTGCATCCGTCACTTGCTTCTTTCCCACGTAAATTATTGCCAATTGTAGGAAATGCAATTCTTCACGCTGTAGATGCTTTATCCGGTGATCGCAATCTTGAGGTTGGTGATATCCGAGCAATTTCTGCAGAATCAAGGATTATCGTTAACGGAGCAGGCCCATTGGGTATACTAGGTGCCAAGTGGTTGCAAGAATTAGGTACACAGCAAGTTGTGATAGTGGATATTGATCAAGAGCGAATTGATCTTGCCAAGAGAATGGGTATAGATGCATACAATCCCAATGATTATCAAGGACAAAAAGGATTTCAGGCATATGTAAAAGAAGAGCTCATGTCTCGTAGAGAAGGAAATGCAGATGATGAGCATTATGGTCCGGGTGCAGACGCCGTGTTGGAATTTAGTGGTGCACCGGCAGGGTTGGCAAATGCGTTTGATTTAACTCAGAACAAAGGCGTTATTGTCTTGGCAGGAATGTACCCGGAGGAGTTCAAGGCTACTAATATGTATCAACAACATATTTCCGGACAAACTTTGGTTGGGGCACAGATTGGTGATGTGCCAAGGCGTCAGCGTGAAAGATGGGGAAGAAGAAATACTTTATCAGCATTCGGTGAGGATTTTCTCCTTGCTCCTGATGTGAAGATGCAGGGTGGTAGAACGAATGGAGATACAATTCGAAAAGAACTTATAACGCATGTCGCTCCATTCGCCACTGCAGAAGTAGTATATCAAGCTCTTATGGACAATAATGCGGCTATAATAACAGATTATGCGCGGGTTCCTGCTATCAAGACAACGGGATATGGGTTGTTTATTGCCGACCATTTGCCATCTGCTATTGTCGCACAATTCCATCCTGATAGTACATATATGAAGGAGGTACAGACCAGGGAGATTATTGATCTCTATGAACGCAAACTCGAAAGCCTTCACACACTTGAAATGGGAGGAGGCTATAGAGCTACGGTGAATGAAGGAGCTCTCACGGTAGAGAATGCGCAGGGGCAAGTGATGTTTGAAAATGCAACGGGAAGTATTGAACTAAGCGATGGAAGAGTTATTTCTACCCTAGACGCTAAAGTAACACAAAATGGAAACACTCTTTCTTTGGAAGTGTCATGGGTTAAAGATCAGCCTGATATAAAGGTAGCAATCGCTGCAGATGAGGACAAGCCAGGACTGCGTATTACCCAGGAAATTATTAATACAACGGGAGAAGAAATCAGATTAGATAGATTTACAGGCCTAGATATAAGAGAAGGATTAGGTGGTGTCGATCCAAAAAAGATGTGGGCATCAGCTATGGGGTGGAGTATCTGGGAACCTCCGATTGAAGGAATTGTGGATCAATTGCCGCAAACCAATCAAATTGCTATAAGACCACATAATGATGATTCACGATATGACATTGTTGCAAAGACATCTGAAGATGGTGTTCCGATTCCTTGGGCTGTAGCTTTAAGGGATGTTGCTAGCGACATCAACGTTTTTATGGGTTACTTGCCTCGTGATGGCAGGCCGAATCATATTGGCGTTGTTGAGCCTCGCGAAAATGGCATTGCAGCATGGAATGATGGGGAAGGTGTTGTTATTCCCGCAGGGGAAGGACGTAAATCTGAAGAATTGGTTGTGCATTTTGGACAGAATTCTTTTGAAGCACGTGCCCAGTTTGCTAAAGAATATGCTGAAAGAGTAGGTGTCATACACACAGAACGTGAAAGGCCGGAAAATGGATTTGTAACCTGGTATGATCTCTTTAATAATATTGACCCTACGGACGTACCAAAATTAATTGATGCTACTGCAAATTTGCGAGAGCGGGGAATTGAGGTAGATTACTTCACACTTGATGATGTGCATAATCCTGCGAGATCTGCTAATTTTGTTCCTCCAGGGAACCCTGAATATATAGAAAACTTTTTGAGTGCTTTTAAAACTGAAGGAGAACCATACAGATTTGGCGACAATGTAAAAACATATGCACAATACTGTAAAGAAAAAGG
Organism: bacterium; assembly: GCA_041691355.1. GTDB lineage: Bacteria > Patescibacteriota > Microgenomatia > Levybacterales > UBA12049 > JACDET01. The sequence continues at coordinate 2,609 of JBEPUU010000030.1, forward strand.
CCTGCGACCTGAAATTTGGATGTCACCTTTTATTGTTTCCTCACGGTCGCCAGTATTTGAACAGATGCAAAAAGACCAAGATGGGAAAAGCATGGATATGCTTCTTAAGAATAGAGACGGAGAAGTTTTTGTAACACATTATCATCCCGAGCAGGATGCAGAATTCTACGCACTCGATTTAACAAATGAAAAATCGCAAGAGTTACTGCGTAACCAGTTGCGATTCTTTACCGATAACGAAATTGAAGGTTTTAAGTTTGACTTTGTCTATCCTGGCGCTATGCAGGGACAACGGGAAGATAAGACCAAAACTGGAACCGAAGCGTACAATATCGGCCTGAAAATTATCCAGGAAGAGACAATTAATAAAGGTAAACATGTTCTATGGGGTGGCCAGCCCATTTATGAGACAGCAGGGCCTTGGGTGGGGCGTCTTGCACCGGATTCGGAAGCAGTATTTGGCATTCAGTTCAATCCGCTTCCTCACAATGAACAACTCAGGCGAGGAAAATGTCTTCGAAATGCGGGTGCAAATACAATTGAGCGTGCTCTAGAAGGAGTTCACTTGTATGGCGGCGGGGTAGATTTTGATCCGACACCAGTGGCAATTGCAGGTGAGCTGCCTGAATTAAGAGAGCCCACTTCAACATTAAGTGCTGCAGAAGTGCAGTTTAGTCTTGCTGTTGGACGAGCTGCGGGAAGCCATGGAAGGATAGCGTTCGGACATGATCCGCGCTTAGTTACAGATGAGTTGGCTAAGCGTTACAGAAATGTTTCTGAAACAACCGGAGATGTCGCCAGACTTGTCCAAATTAATAGAGAAGGCTATCCTCTCTCGTTAGTACGCCATACAAAAGATGGACCGGAAGTTACTGTTTTTAATTTTGGACTTGATCCGACAGATATAACAATAGATCGTAAACAACATGGTATCCCGGATAGCGTAACAGGAAGAGTGCTTTTTCCTGATAGTTCTGCTCGTACGCAAAATGGTGAAGTAGTTTTTCTAAACGTTCCAATACACGGAGCGCAGGTGTGGAGAACTTTGCCAGCATAAAAAGTATGAAAAAAGGAGAATCGTTACAAGTGGCATTTATAGGAGCTGGTCATGCTGGTAGGTTATTTAGTGGTATGGATATGGCAGGTTTTGACGTGCACAGCGTTGGTTATGCTTCACGATCAGGAAGTCATGCTGTTGCTGTTGGTAGAAACAGGCGTGAGCTCGATTGGGGACAAGGATTCCCCGGCAAGGATGGGTATAAGGATTTACTTACTCATACAAAACCTGATGTTGTTGTCGTCGCCGTTCCACCATACCGTACTGTTGATATGACGAGGGCAGTTTTGGATGCGACTCCTGTTGAAACTGCCCTCTTCGTTGCAAAACCAGTCGGTCTTATCCCTGCTGAGGTACAAGAAGTAGCTGACACAATTCGGGACACGGGACGTGTTGTTGGGGTTGACCACCAGTGGGTTACAAGTCCAACCATGGGGTTTTTCCAGCAACAAGTAGAGGAGCGATTGGAAGCTGGAAGAGACATAACAACGGTTGGTGGAAGATGGCATGGAAACTCGTTTTATACTGCGGGAGGATGGTGGCGTAAGATGGCTGAAAGCGGTGGGCCACTTATCGAACAAGGTCATCCGCTGCACCTTATACAACATGTTCTGACAGAACCACTTGGAAAATTGCAAGTAGGTCAGAAAGCACCACAGCTTTATTATGGAATCCCAGGAGAATTACCTGAAGATGTTGATCCCGCACGAATTGGCGAAGTGTATGTCCCAACACAAGTACAAGCACAGCTTATTTTTGAGAGCGGCACGGCTGTCTTTCTAAAAGCTTCAGGCATTCATACCGGTCCTGAAATTGTTGACGTCATGGTGGAGTTTGATGATGAAACTGTTGTAGGATTTGAAAAAAGAAGGGCGTATGTACAGAAAGGCGATAAAATAACTGAGGAGACAACTGACTATCCAGGACCAGCATTTACTAATCTAATGGGTCATTTCTTGCGAGCTGTTACCACTGGTGAAAAAAATAATGTACCCGTAGACTATAATGCAGGTTCCCAATCGCTTAAAGTGGCGTATGAGGTTATGCAGCGTGCTCAAACTTCTTTTAAGCCATTGTTTAGATAGCGCTTTCTGCTGCTTTTACAGAAGAAATGTCTTAAGAAGGAAGAATCCTCAGTATATATTAAAATATAGTGGTCGAGTAAAGAGAGTTGCTTTTTTCAAAGAGTTACAAAAAAGCATAAGTAATCATAATAATGTACTAATAAGAAAAGAGTTAAAACAAATTTTGGTAAGAATTAGGGAGGGGATATGAAATCAAGAATTGCAGATGCATAGAGAGCATGCTATACTTAGCATATCTTTTTAGGAAAGGTATCATAATGAATGTCAAAACATACTTCAACAACTAATTCAAATCAGCCACAAAGCGCGATGGCGCAACTTCTTGCCAAACACGAAAATAAATTTGTCACATTAAAAAAAGGTGAAAGTGTTAAGGCTAAACTTACCAAACTTACTCCAAATGAAATTCTTGTTGATGCTGGGGCAAAAACAGAAGCGATTGTTCTTGAAAAGGATAAGCGGATTGCTCAGACTATTATGAAGCAATTCAAGGTTGGTGACATCGTTGAGATCAATGTTCTCAACCCCGAATCTGATAGTGGTCAACCGATTGTCTCTCTTCGTCGATATCTTGCCAATATGGCATGGGAGAAGCTGGACGAGTTGCAAAAAAAATCAGGACAACTTGAGATTACGATAAAGGATTCGAGTAAAGCGGGTTATGTTGTTGATACGGCGTTTGGAGTTTCAGGATTTCTGCCTCAATCACACGTTACATTTAGCCAAGATGGATTGACTAGCGGACAAACAGTTAAAGCACGCGTACTTGAATTAAATCGTGAAGATAATAAAGTCATTTTTTCTCAGAAGCAGTTACTTTCTGAGGAAGAATTTGCAGCCTTGAGTAAGAGATTTAAAGTTGGGGAGAAAGTAAAGGTAACTGTTGCTACTGTAACACCTTTTGGATTGTATGTTGCTCTTCCAAAAGCGAAAGATACAGATGATGAGCTGGAGGGTTTTATTCATATTTCCGAGACATCATGGGATAAAGTTACCGATTTAAGTGAGGCATTCACATCTGGACAAGAAATTGAAGCTATTTTGACAAGATTTGATAGCGAAACTCGTCGTGTAAGTCTCTCAGTGAAACGTCTAACAGCTGATCCTTTCGAAGCATTAATTGAAAAATATCCCGTTGATACCAAAGTGAAGGGTACAGTTACTGCGATAGAAGATGGCGATGTTATTTTTTCTTTCGGTAGTGAGAATGCAGAGGGAATGCTTCGTAAAGATAAGATTCCTCCAACAACAACCTATACTGAGGGACAAGGTGTAAATCTAACAATTGCAGATCACGACAAACGTAAACACCGTATCCTCGTTACTCCAGTGCTTCTCGAAAAACCGATGGGTTATCGATAAATCTTGCGGTGTGTGCTTATTTTCCTTTAATTTCTCTTTTCCCCTGCCTGAGAGTATAATAATACTATGGCTAAGAAACCAACAGTAAATTTTGTTTGTCAAGAATGTGGATACGATAGTCCTCAATGGCTTGGAAAATGTCCCGAATGTGGCAATTGGAACACTATGAAAGAGTTCAGAATAACCAATAGTGGATCGAGTACAAAAAGCGGTGTAAGTAACAATTTAATCCAGATAAATCCTCAAAAACTTCATGAAATTGTATATAAAGAAAAGTCGAGGATACAAACAGAATACCAAGAATTGAATAATGTTTTGGGTGGTGGAATTGTCAGAGGATCCGCAACGCTTATAGCAGGTGATCCAGGTGTCGGAAAGTCGACATTGCTTCTTCAACTGGCATTAAGTCTTGCAAATGGAAACTCCAAATCACAGGCTTTAAAAATACTCTATGTGTCTGGTGAAGAATCGGCGGAGCAAATTAAGATGCGAGCCATGAGGATTGCTGAACAAAGTGGAATAAAGAGTAAAGAACAAAAAGCACAGGAGGAAAATTTGTTCTTAATTTCTCATACTGATGCTGATGCTATTGTTGAGCAAATCTTTCTCATGAAACCTGATTTGGTGATCATCGATTCTATCCAAACAATTGAGTCACAAAATGTATCAGGATTATCAGGATCGGTTGGACAGGTACGCTATGCCGCATTGCAATTTATTCGTTCTGCTAAGCAAAATAACGTACCAATTTTCATTGTTGGACATGTTACAAAAGAAGGGATGGTTGCCGGTCCAATGGTGTTATCTCATATGGTTGATACGGTACTTTTTTTGGAAGGAGAGAAATTTGCAAAGACTAGAATTTTGAGAAGTTTGAAAAATCGATTTGGTCCTGTTGATGAGGTGGGAATTTTCTTAATGGAGGAGACAGGAATGCAGGAGGCTACCAATCCAGAACAACTCTTTTTGACACAAAGTGGTGAACAAGTGCCCGGGAGTGTCCTTGTTTCAACACTTGAGGGGTCACGCGCCTTTTTGGTGGAATTGCAAGCATTAGCGGTCACTACACGACTTCCTATGCCACGTCGAGTAGTGTCTGGCGTCGATGCCAGACGGGTTGAATTGTTACTTGCTGTTTTGCAAAAGCATTGTCATCTGCCACTTGATACGATGGATGTCTTCGTAAATGTGGCTGGTGGAATGAAGCTTTCGGATCCTGGAATAGATCTGGGAATTTGTCTTGCAGTGTATTCAAGCTTTAAAAATATTCCATTGTCAAAAGCAGTGGGAATTGCAGAGGTTGGACTTCTTGGAGAACTTCGCATGGTAAGTGGATTGGAAAAACGAGTGAAAGAAGCAGAGAAGTTGGGATATAAAAATATCATGACAGCGAAGAATTATAAATCACTGAGAGATGTATTGGGAACATTGAAAGGCTAATATATGGAAAAAAATGAAAAGAAAGAAACTATAACCAAACTTGCTGAGACTGCACAAGAGAAATCCGAAGCCGAAAAAAGAAGTACGGCTTTTACGCCCAATATTATCGGTGCAATAGCAGATGAGGTTTCAAAGACGTTGATCAGTCGTTTGCCCGGCGTGATGCGTTCTCGAACCCGGAGGAAAAAAGTTAAGAAGACAAAGAAGATAGAGAATGCAATTTTTCTTGACACATCGGCAATTATTGATGGGCGTATTTTTGATGTTATTTATCTGGGTCTTTTCAAAGGTGGGGTTGTTGTTATTACTTCACATATTCTTCTTGAGCTGAAGCATTTGGCAGATACTCAAAATACTGTTAAGCGTACACGTGGTCGAAAGGGATTGGATGCGTTGGAGCAGTTACGTAAGGCTCGAGAAATAAAAGTTATGGTTTTGCCTGAAGAAACAACCAAACCTTCCTCAGAACGTGTTGAAGTGGATGAACAGTTGATTAAAGCAGCAAAATATCACAAAGGCAAAATTATTACCTGTGATTATAACCTGGAGAAAAAAGCAAGCATCGACAATGTCACAGCAGTGAATATGAATGCTCTTGCGAATTGCCTTAAAGCAGTTGCTGTTCCAGGTGAATCACTTCATATTAAGATTGCTCACTTGGGTAAAGACAAAGAGCAGGGAGTTGGGTATCTTGACGATGGCACGATGATTGTTGTTGAAGACGGAAGTGATTCTCTGAAAAAAGAGGTTGATGTTGTTGTTTCTCGAATTATTCAAAAAGTTACGGGAAGAATCTTATTCGCGAAGAAAATTTAATCTATACGGCTGTTCTGGCGGACACCGTGATTTGACAAAATTGTTGTGTCAAATCAAAAAAGCTCGTCCCCTTGGAAGAGGTAAGAGCTCCTGCCCAAAGCCCCTACCTCATCGAAAAAGACGAGCGTCTGTGAAAACTGTTTTCATGAAAAGTCTTGATATGTCAAGAAAATATACTATTTTTAGCTTCACCCATTTTTCTTGACAACTCCCCAAACTTGTTGTATTTTTGAATTCGGCAATTGGTTTTATTCCTGCCTGAATGACTAATCGCCGTTTACCCTAAGAGCATTGCTTATCGTACCTGAACTTATCTTTTGAGTAACGAAAGTGATGCTCTTTTTTTTATTTTATATTCTCCGCTGAACTACAGAACCGTACGCCGAACAACGCTTTTTACCCTCTCCGCGTTCTTCTGCATGCTCTTTCTATAGCTCAATTGCTTCTGTTAAAGACCTTTACACCAAACTAACCGGTGCACCTAATCCCAATTCTTTTAATTTCTGAAATTGTTGTCGACCTATGTTTACAAGATTTTCTCGTTGATAATCTGCAACTGTTTTTGGTTCCTCAATTTTTTTCTTGCCAAACAATAAAACTAACAATTTCATACATTACTAAGATACTAGCACATCAAAATACGTATGTCAACCTATAATAGTTCAAAGAAGAAATTGTCATAGACTCATAGTTTGGATCCATTAAAATAGATTGATATGTCAACCTAAATAAAGTTATGAACAATGATGTGGATAACTTTGGGAGAAATATACCCAACATATTGAGTTTTGAGAAGAGTACATCTGTGCACGATAAAGATTTGATTGATACTGTACCTATTGAATGCAAACAAAGAAGGTTACTATTTTATATACCCTTCACTAACTGAGGTATTATAGATTTAACAGAGGGTTTGTAATCGTAATTTGATCGTGAGGAGAACCAGAGCTTCATGGTCGACATAAGCTGATTCATCTTGGAGGATTTCTTTCCGTGGCGCTTTATTCCTTCACGGTGAAAGTAGAGTGATTGTCTGATATTTGCAACCTTGCCGTATTGGAAGAATTTTACAAAAACTTCAGTGTAAATAAATGGATATTTATTATTTTTAAAATAGAGAAGATCGTTGGGTAGTAGTTCTCGATTGACCATAATCGTTTCAGGATGGAGAGAGGATGTGTGAAGCAAGGTATCATAAATAGTTTCATGTTCTTCTGGAAGGTCGCTTCGTATAAGCTTTTTGTTGCTATCATCAATGCTAGTATACTGAGTGCCAACTGCGACTGTTTTGGGATTGTTTAGTAGGAAGTTAACTTGGCGCTTGAAGCGGCTAATTGCGTTAATATCGTGTGGATTCATAAAGGCAATATACTTTCCTCGTGCTCGCTTTATCGCTCGGTTATAGCAGATTGCTAATCCATAACGCTTTTTGTTGCTGTGGATTTCAAAATTTTCGAAAGTCTTTTTATATTTACGAAGTATTTTGAGCGAATCATCGCGAGAATGATCATCAATGGCGATAATTTGTAGGTCTTGATATGATTGAAGCGCGAGACTATGTAGGCAGTCGGGTAAATATTTACTGGCGTTGTAAACAGGTAGAATAACAGTAACAACTGAGTCTTTGAGTTTCATATTTGTGTGTGATCAGCAGAAATTATAGGACAGGAGAATTTATTTCATGGCAGGAGAGGTCATCCTACAC
>JBEPUU010000031.1:0-10020 GCA_041691355.1 bacterium
GGCCTGATAATAAAAATGTCCTGAAGATTCACCGGCAAAAATTCCACCTGTCTGTCCCATTTTTTGTGTAATGAATGCATGTCCTACTCGAACAATCTCCAATTTACCGCCCAACTCCTCAACGATTTTTTTTGTACCCATGATATATCTGATATCTACAAGTATAGTTGCACCTGGGTCTTCTTTGAGCATTTGTTTGGCCACAATTGCTGTAATAATGGTTGCGGGAATTACTTGTCCTTTTTCATCGATGAAATAAAGTCGATCTCCATCTCCATCAGGTGCCAATCCGAAATCAGCTTTTTCTTCAAGCACTTTTTTTTGAAGATCTACAAGATTTTCGAAATTCAGAGGATCTGGCTGATGAACAGGGAAGCTTCCATCTAGTTCAAAATTCATTTTTATCAAATCCGCAGATACTTTTTCAAAGATAGCCCCGATGTATTGTGCACCCATAGCATTTGCTGGGTCTGCCACAATTTTAAATCTCTTGATCTCTGGATGGTCAAATAATTGCAATGCTGTTTCTACTTCGTCTGATAATATATTCTCTTGAGGTGTAATTGATCCTTGGGTTGTGGGAGTAAAATCAACACCACTTATTGACATATCTCTGATGTCGTCCATACCCGTTGATTTACCGATTTTCACCAATCCTTGAGGCGAATAACGAACAAATTTCATTCCATTCCATTCTTTTGGATTATGTGAAGCAGTTATCTGAATACCACAATCATACGCATAATGAAAAACAGTAAAGTAAAATGATGGAGTAGAGAGTTGTCCTGCATCAATTACTTTTGCGCCCATGTCAATGAGAGTCTTTTTCGCTGCTGCAAATAATTGAGGGCCTGAGAGACGCATGTCATAAGCAAGAACAATTGTAGGTTGTTCTTTTTTGAGGCTATCATAAAAGAATTTATAAATTGCTCGTATGACGGGAACAATGTTGGTCTCGTTAAGTTGTTCAGGGTAAATTCCGCGAATGTCGTAGGCCTTAAAAATCTTCGGATCAATGTCGTTCATGCAATAATATTAAACTTCTGCAAGCAAAAAGTCAATTGCAGAGTCAACAGGTGAGCTTAGAGTTCCTGTTTTTTGTCCGACTTCAATGTGAAAAAGTTGAGTATAAAGAGTAAGTAATTGCTCGGATTTAAATTGTTTTGCTTGTTTTTCCAATTTAGATTTTTGCCAAGGAGCAAGTCTTTTTACCTCGTCAATTGTTTCTGAAGTATCTGTTTCACATAGCACGAGAAGTATTCGTACCTGGCGAATCAGCATAAAAAAAACCATTTCGGGTTCAGATGTTTGAATTGTTTGACGGAAAAGTTTAATAAGAAGTTTGCCATTGCCTGGCGCGATTGAATCCAAAAACTGAAAAAGTGATTGTGGGAGTTTAAAAGCTTTCACAGTTGCGGTTTTTATGAGGTTAAGCGAACCTTTCTCCAGTTCTTTACCTTCCCACAATATAATAGTATGTTCAGGTGCATTTTTTTCAAGATACTTAAGAATATCTCCCAGATCCGCATTCTTTTTCTTTTTAGTGAGTAATTGTTCTATAAAAAGATGTTGTGTCTCACCAAATAAACCTCCACCGTCAAATAATTGTGCTAGATCGGTAAGATTTACATTATCAGCATCAAGAAGAACAGCATCGTTTACTTTTTGTTTTTCATCTAAGAAATATTTTCTTGATGAAGCTGTATCAGAACCATGAATGAGAGTTAACATAGAATTTTCTTTTTATATTCTTTAAATAGTTGGTTTGCAAGAGTGTTGATGTTGCGGCTTCTTGTTCTGTGAGGTAGAAGCGCTCCAGAGAAATTTTTGGGAATGTGAAGAAGTTCGTGAATAAGAACCTTTTTCTTTTTGTCCTCATCAAGTTTGTCATAATGTTGTGATAAGACTTCAATAACATATGCAGCTTCAATTGAGAGAGCTCTTTGAAAAATTTTGGGAAACGACCATGTTCTTGCATATGCATGTACTTTGGATCCACGTGTTCGATAGCAAAAGATGCGCTCAAGTTTGATATGAGGAAGCTCAATATGATTTATTATATCTGTCAAATCCATCCGAACGTCATCTGCATTGTCCCATTCCATATTATTTAACAATTAAGTAATTAAAGATGTTTTCCGAGACTTTGGTCAGTGAAAGTTGATGTTGTGGAAATTTATAGTCGCTGAAATTTTTGGTAATCATTGGAGTCGATGGAGCAACTTTTGTTGAAGCTCCAAGTACATGGGTAGGGAAACTTGGAACGCCTTTTATTTTGGGAAGAGTATACAAGTATAGATATTGTTTGCTTTTATTGCCATTTGCGTCGATGAAGGAGAATTGGGCAAATGGTCCTGCTCCTGCATTAAGAAGAAAAGGAGTGATTGCGACAATCCCGGGATCATTCCAAATTGTTTTGATTGTCTGATCATAGTACTGTACTTGCTTATCAGGAGAGACGGAATTTGCGGACCAACCTGTTTCTGTTATAAATACAGGCAAATTTTTGGAGCTCATGCTTCGGATCAAACTTCTCTCATGAAGAAAACTACCAATACCCATAAGGCTATTGCTATCGGGTGCTTGAGAAAATCCGGGATTGGGATATGAATGACTATCTATGCCATCAATTTGGTTAAAAATTCCAGGGACTGCTTGATTCATTTGGCTAATGTAATTGTATTCATTGATATATGTGGTTCCAAGATCTGGTGCTGCATTATCAAGTCCGGCACTGATAATAAAAAAGTCGGGGCTTGCCGATTTGAAAGCAGTTACTGCAAAGCTTAATAATTTGGCATAAGCCGGAGGATCAGCCTGACCACCCCATTCATCCGAACGATTAACTTCATTGAAAACAATGATATACCGATTTTTTGTCGGCCAATCTAACGAATTAAGAAAATTTGCAAAATCGATCACATCATTTTCATTTGGGGTGCGCCAGACTTGGGTATTAAAGTAATCATCTTCTGTTGCAAGGCGGATGATAGGAATCACTTGATATTTTTTACAGTCATTCATAAATTTTTGCCATTTGACCAAATTCTCATCACCGGCCTGAATAGGAATTGTGACATATCCCCAAGCTCCACCGTTATTGTTAACAAGTTGTGCTGCTTGAGGAAGCTCTGAAACATCCAGAATATGAATACCTATTTTATTATTTGCAACAGCAAGAGGATTTTCTGCAGCAAAAGCTGCTTTGGGTAACAGAAAAAAAGTACAAAGAATAAGTACAAAAAAAATAACACACTTCGTGGACATATTTTAACTATAACGAAAAGCATCAAAAGACGCAAGCTAGGGTAATCAAAAATTGACAAGATAGTCTTATAATTAGATAATCACAATTGTTATGAACCATGAAAGAGAAGGGGATCGTCCCAAACCTAAAATATATACTAACGCAGAAATACAAAACGGAGGGTCACAAGTATTTACTCAATTTTTTGAAGCATGTAATCCTAAATTTCTGAGGTTTGCAGTTTCATTAACGAAAAATATTGATAGAGCAGAAGATATGGTCCAAAAATCATGGTTGAAGTATGTAGAAAAACTACAGGAAGGTACATTAAAGCCTGATGGCAATTCGGAAGTATATTTACTCAGATCAATTACCCATAATATAATTGATAATTCAAGAAGAGTGTTTACTAGATATAACGCAAAGGTTAATTCAGATACGGTAGAAGAAACAGGCGTACCTAGGAGGCAAATGTCTGGCCATCCTGTTTCTTCAGCAGATATAGCTGAAGGAATTCATTCTAAAGTAATTGAAGAGAGATTTTATGAATTAGTTGCAATTTTACCTGCACAGCAAAAATTGATTATGGTGTTGGATTATTTGGGTTATACTGAGAAAGAGAAGGCTGAAATTGCCTGTTGTGGGAAAGGTGCCGTAAAATCTCATTTATCTCGCGCACGATCTAGGATGAAATTATTACTAGATAAAGAAGATCTACAGTAGTTGTTATGAAGTTCCCTCATCCCACGATTCGAGGTATTTTTTTTGCTCGGGTGTGAGTTTGTCTAGAGAAATTCCCATTGCTTTGAGTTTGATTGCTGCAACTTGTACATCTAATTCTTTTGGAAGAACATAGACTTTATTGAGTAATTGGCCTTTGTTTTTTACAAAATATTCAGCAGCAAGTGCTTGATTGGCAAATGACATATCCATCACTTCTGCCGGATGACCTTCGGCGGCTGCTAGATTGACGAGTCGGCCTTCACCCAAGACATACAATCGTTTTCCATTTGTAAGTGTGTACTCGTCAAGGAAATTTCGGATAGTACGTTTGGATTTCTTCATCTTTTCAAGGCTTGCCATATCAATCTCAGTATCAAAATGTCCTGAGTTTGCAAGAATTGCGCCGTCATTCATGAGAGTCATGGCTTCTTTTGAGATAACATGTTTGTCACCGGTTGCTGAGACGAAGATGTCTCCTATCTTCGCCGCATCATTCATAGGCATCACTCGATATCCATCCATTGCAGCTTCAAGAGCACTAATTGGATTAATTTCTGTGACCACGACGTTTGCTCCCATACCTTTTGCTCTCATTGCAATACCTCGGCCACACCAACCATATCCGCCGACGACAAATGTTTTGCCGGCGAGAAGAATATTGGTCGCTCTCAGAATACCGTCAATTGTTGATTGACCTGTTCCGTAGCGATTGTCAAAGAGATGTTTGGTGTCACTGTCATTAACTGCTATGACAGGAAGCTTGAGAGCATTTTCTTTTTCCATTGCCTTAAGTCTAATAACACCGGTTGTTGTTTCTTCTGATGAGCCAATAATATTTGGAAGTTGTTCTTTTCGATCTGTATGGAGTGCGTAAATAAGATCTCCACCGTCGTCCATGGTGATATTGGGGTTTGTGTCCAAAACTGCATTGAGGTGTTTGAAATATGTCTTATTATCTTCGCCTTTGATTGCGTATGTTGGGATATCATAGTCCTTAACGAGAGATGCAGCAACGCTGTCTTGAGTTGAAAGGGGATTGGATGCATTAGCAACGACTTTGGCGCCTCCTGCAACGAGTGCAATCAGGAGGTTGGCTGTTTCACTTGTCACATGAAGACATGCGGCAAGAGTAATTCCTTTTAAAGGCTTTTCTTTTTCAAAACGCTCTTGAATAGATTTGAGTACAGGCATTTGTTTGGCTGCCCATTCGATTTTAAGTTTGCCTTCGCCCGCAAGTTTGATATCTTTGATGTCGTAATTAGCCATAGAATTAAAGTTTCACTTCTGCATTATATGTGTCTTTGTATCGCTTTGCAAATTCTGTTTTGGTAAAGACATAATCCTGTGTACCTACATATTCTACTGCATAGGATGAAGCAACAGCGCCCATTTGTCCCGAAGTCTGTAAATCAAAACCTTTTTCCAAACCGGCAAGAAATCCTCCTCGCCATGCATCACCTGCTCCACTTGAGTCAACGACTTTTGAGGCAACAGCAGATTTGATCTTGTGTCTTTTCCCCTCAGCATCAATTGTGGCGCCTTTTTTTCCAAATGTGGTGATAATAATTTTATCTTCAATAATTCTGGTAAATTGGGCAATTCTATCTCTCATTAGCTTCATTTCATAATCATTTCCGATAATATATTTTGCGTGAGTAAGACCACGTTGAAGATCGGCGTTAGTTACCTGAGTTAAAATAAACCCAGGATCAAACATATATGGTATTTTAAGCTCTATGCACTGATTGATCAAACTGAGAGATCCATCCGCTCCTTGTGGACCGATTAAGACAAGATCATCCTTATGAGCGACGGATTTCAATTTCAGATCTTTATTGTTTTTCATAGCTCCATAATAATATCCCCAAATTTGATTTTGATTTTTGTCTGACATAGCAAAACCCGTTGCCGTATGATCATCTTTGTCTATTTGAATATGATCTACATTAATACCCAGTTTAGTAAAATCTTTTTCATAATCTTCAAAATCTTTCCCTACACATGAAAAAACAATATGAGGTGTTTTGAGAAGTCCTAATGTATAGCTGACATTTCCTGCCGTTCCACCTCGACGCTTGGCAAATTTGTTGACGATAAAAGAGAGGTTGATATTATGGGTATGCTCGGGGAGAATGTGGTCAGAGAAACTTCCTGGAAAATCCATTATATAGTCATACGCAAGACTACCTGTAATAATAAGCATAACGCAATTATAATATATGTAAGATATTGTTTCAAGCTTGATCCTTGTTTGTGAAAACGATAAACTATTTAAGATGGACATTTTAAGTTATAACATTCCATGGATGGCATATAATTCCTTTTTAGCTATGATTGCCGTAGGTCTAGGCTATCTCACATTGTATGTCCAGAATAAATTTATAAAGGCAATATTGGGATTATTGTGGCTACTTTTTCTGCCAAATACAATTTATATTTTTACTGATCTTGAGCATGTTATTACGCAATGGAAATATATCGATCCGTCTTTGCGTTCACTTCTCGTACTGCAGTATGCGATTCTTCAGATTATCGGGGTACTAACCTTTCTTTTAGCATTTTTCCCGTTTGAAAAGTTGGTAAAGTCCATCCATTTTTCCAAAAAGAAAAAGACTCAGGCATTTATCTTTTTTAATTTTGTGATTGCATTTGGGATGGTACTTGGTAGGGTAGAGCGAATTAATTCCTGGCAGGTCTTTACCAATCCGCCAGCTGTTATTGCTTCAACATTTCATGTTATTTTTTCCGTTCATTTGTTGGGTTTGACTGTATTATTTGGATTGTTGTGTAATTTCATTTATTTTCTTTTCCGAGGCAAGGCTCTGGCATTTATAAAAGAGTTCTTGGATTGACAAATAAGGCTCGATGTTTTTTAATTAGTTAGGACGATTTTAATTATGCAAACAAGAAAAAGAGCAAAATCTGTATCATTTGGTAGAAAAGATAAAGAAGAAAAAAAAGAGATACCTGAAAAAAAGGTATTTTCTGAAGAGACAAATAAATCTTCTGAGAAAGCTGAGGTGGTTGAGAGAAGAGTTGTCCCTGACAAACCTCAAAGTGATGAACTTTCTGATACTCTTCCGGATCCTGTTGATGAACCTAGTGCCTCTGATGTAGCAACCCCTACAACTGAATTTGTTACAGATAATCCTTCTGAAGCAGCTGAAGAAGAACATACACCTGAAGTTTCACACGTAGAAGAGCCAGCTCCCACAGTTACACCAGTAAGTAGTGAACTCTCCCAACCTGTGGAAACGGTTGCGCCTTCTGCAGTTTCACCTGAAACACCACCTCCTGCAGGATCTCATGAGCTTTCATCAACACTTCCGCCCAGCGCATTCACTATTCAAAATGAAGAGAATGAATCTCAATCACCACCACCTGAAGAGGGGAAAAAGCGGTTCGGTGTATATTTCTTTGTTGTTGCATTCCTCTCATTTATTTTAGGACTTGGTGCAATGGCAGCAGCAAGTTACTTTGGGGTGATTAATTTATCACTTCCCAAACTACCAGTTGTATCAAGTGTTCATTTACCATCCTTCCTTGGAGCCAAACCTACTCCTACATCAGCACCTACGCCTATACCATCTCCAACGGCAAAGCCTGTTGATTTACAAAGTGTTTCAATTGATATTTTGAATGGAAGCGGCGTTTCAGGAGAAGCTGGAAAGGTAAAGACCTCTTTAACTACTGACAAATTTAATGTTACCTCAACAGGAAACGCGGATAATAATAATTACACAAAGACAGTAATTGCTGCCAAAAAGACTGTAGATCCTGCCTATCTCACACAACTCAAAACCGAACTGAAAAAAACATTTGACGTGGACACAACAGTTGCTTCTCTTCCATCAAGCGCAACAACAGATGTCACAGTGACTCTAGGATCCTCCACTGCACAGTAATATTTTTGGATAAAAAAATATAAAAATTACTACAAATGCAGATTACACTTTTTCGAGGAGAAATACGGGGATAACACGAGTCGTCTTTGTCTTATATTCATTAAATGCTGGGTATTTTTCTGCATGTTGATCAAAGAGGCGAGTGCGTTCATCATTCTTCGTGTCCTTTGCTCGGACTTTCATTTTTTCTTCTCCTATCTCTATAGTTACTTCAGGATGAGCCAATAAATTGTAGTACCAAGCCGGATTTTCAGGCGCTCCACCTTTTGAAGCTACAATGACAAAATTATCTCCATCTGTTGAGTAGGCGACTGGCACGACTGACTCTTTACCTGATTTTGCGCCTTTTGTAGTCACAAGTACCAGCGACATACCGTCAAACATCCCACCAACCTTACCTTGATTTGCTCGAAATTCGTCAATAATTTTTTTATTAAAATCTTCCATACTTTATTGTGAATGTTTGTACACAATACTACATACGTAAGTATTCTGTCAATGTGCCGGATATGTTTAAAAAAGGCTAGGTACTATTATTTGGGCGAGGTTTCTTTTGATCTAATATCGATATTTGCAAAATTTTGAGCTACAACCATCTCAGGTATTGCCTCTCCCTGGGTTTGTACTTTTTCAACCATTGCCTCTAAGCCATCTGTAAATAACGTATGACTTCCGTTTTCATTTTCTGAATCATCCCATTCACGCCCAGAAATTTGTAACTGTGATTGAAATTCTTCATATGTTCCAAAAATATCGACTATGTTTTGTGGGATTAGTGTTAATTCTGCTGCAGCTCGTAAGGGTTCGAGCAATGGATGTAATGCTTTCGCACTAAAATGCACACCTTCCTCACCTCTACTACCTGCAAAAAGCAGTGTTAATTTTCCTTCATCAGTGATAAGTGAGTGAAACATAGTCCCAGATTCTGAATAGCCTATTTTCAAGTTCATAACTCCCATTTCAAGTTCACTTTCCTTTGCACCTCTGTCTAGCAATACGTCTTTAACATCAATTTCTTCGGGCATCCATATATTAACCTCAACCTCCTTGTCATATGATAACTGTATAATTGAAGTGCCACCATCAAATACAGATGCCCTGTGTTTAAAATGATTCATATAGTTATAAATGCTAATAGCGGCATTTGGTTTGACAAATTTTCGCTCTATCGCTGTCTGCAATTCCTGAGCAAGCTCGGAAAGAAATAGTTGTCCTTCAGGATCCAACCCATGTATATTTCCAAGCCTCTCTTTCTTAACTGCCTGACTGATACTAGATGTAGAAATTCCAAGCTCGTCTATTTTTTCTCCTTCAGCAGTATCTTTATTAAAATGCCATAAGTATAATTGTGCTTTTTTCCAATCAGCAAATAGTTTAGGAGATTTCTCAGGCATTTGAAGAGTAAGGTCACCTGCTACAGATTTGTATGGATCAAAAAGTGCTGTTGTAACTTGTTTTACTAATTCTTGAGAATATGTCTCGGTGTGTCTTTCATAATAATTTTGAATAATACTCGGAGTAACCAATGGGTCAAAAATAGTTTGCTTTCTATAAGTAAGAGTTGGTACCTCTTCAAATCCGGGAAGCGTTAGTTTTTCAGTAGCAACTTTTGGTAGTTGATATGTCGGTATATCCAAATATCCTTCTACTGGTTCATTAATCCGAGAATGGATATTCGCTACTTGTATTGTGTCTTCGGATCTTAAACCATCAAATATACTAGGTACTCTAGATTCACCTCTACCATGTGTATACGTCTCGTATTTTTGTACATAGGTTGGCAATCCTACAACCATAAACGGCGAAAAGTGGGTCCATGGAAGATGGTCAGGAATATCAAGTTGGTTTGCAAGGTCTCTTCCATTCTCTTCAATTCCAACGATCGATACAATTCTACTATAAGGTATATCATCAGTATCAACGTCTGAGCCTTGAGAATCATTTTTTAGTGCAATTAAAACTTCACACGAATTTCCATCTGCTTGCTGCAGTAGACGTACATGAGAAGGTGGGAGTTCGTCTTCTTCTCTCACATCTTCTTCAAATATACCGGACAAAACTGCTTCTATGGTAAAAATATGATTAAACCGTTTGTCAGTATTTGTGGGTATATATACCGAAGATCGTAATGAATCTACTGCGTCC
>JBEPUU010000032.1:0-9754 GCA_041691355.1 bacterium
GGAAAAGGAATGCAAGGTATGCTTAAAGCCAAGACTCTCTTTATGATTTTTGAAAAGCCAAGTCTTCGCACACGACTCTCTTTTGAGATTGGCATGACTCAATTCGGAGGACACGCAATCTATCTCGGTCCTTCAGATATCGGCCTTGGAAAAAGAGAATCAACAAGTGATATCGCAACTGTCACATCCTCAATGAGTGACATCATCATGGCTCGCACTTTTTCACATCAGTCGGTTGTTGATCTTGCAACTCACTCAACAGTCCCTGTAATTAACGGCTTATCTGATGTGGAGCACCCATGCCAAATTCTTGCTGATTTTCAAACAATCCTTGAACAGAAGAAAAAACTTAAAGGACTGACAATTGGCTACGTTGGAGATTGCGAAAATAACGTCGTCCATTCAATGGTCTTGGGCGCAGCACTTCTTGGAATGCATTTTAAGTGTGGCTCACCCAAAGGATATTCAATGAAAAAAGAAATTGTTAAAAAAGCTGTAGAAATAGCCAAAAAAACAGGCTCAAAAATCGTAGAAACTAATGATCCAAAAGATGCAGTAAAAGATGTCGATGTTGTCGTGACTGATACATGGGTGAGTATGGGTGATGAAAAAGAAAAAGATATGCGAATGAAAATCTTCAAACCCTACCAAATCAACTCTACGCTTATGAAACTTGCCAAAAAAGACGCTATTTTTCTTCATTGTTTGCCAGCTTATCGAGAAAATGAGGTAACAACTGAAGTAATCGATGGCTCACAGTCCGTTGTCTTTCAAGAAGCAGAGAACAGACTCCACGCACAAAAAGCACTGATACTATTTTTGATGGGAGTAAAATAATGCCACAACAGACCTCTTTCTATGATCCTTCAAAATCCTACGAAGATAATTATGATAACGGACCATTCGGAGCATTCGCTAATGGTGAAGTTTTCCACCAAACAGGCGAGCCTCAATTCGAATATCATGGACACAAAGTCTATCTTCCATTCGGCATTGCGGCCGGAGCGCTCTTAAACAGTAAGTATGTAAAAGCCGCTTTTGAAAAAGGGTTTGATATTTGCGTGTACAAAACTGTACGAAGCGATCTTTATCCATCTCATCCTTTTCCTAATATCCTCTCAGTTCATGTTGATGGAGATCTAACGCTTGAGAAACTCAAAAATCCGCTTATCGCAGACACAAACTATGAACAGCCACTTGCTATCACGAACTCGTTTAATGTTCCTTCAAAAAGGGTTGAAACGTGGCAGGAGGACATGAAAAAAGCAAAGGAATCAGCAGGAAAAGGTCAAGTATTGGTCGGAAGTTTTATGGGAACCGTCAGACCTGACCAAACACAACAAGAATTTATCGAGGATTGGGCAGTCGCTGCAAAATTGACCCTTGAAACAGGAGTGAATATTGTAGAAGCAGATTTATCTTGTCCCAACAATGGAGCTGAAGGCTTGGTATGTTACAACATAGAGACAACAAAAAATATTTGTAAAGGTATTCGTAAAGTTATTGGTAATGTTCCATTCATTCTTAAATTAGGCTATTACGAAGACGATCGCCAGCTTGAAAAAATCGCTGAGATTGCTCATGAATATGGAAATGGCATTGCAGCGATCAACACATTGCAAGGAAGAATAGTTGATAAAGACGGTAATCAAGCGCTGCCAGGCAAAACCCGTGCAATGGCAGGAGTTTGTGGAGCACCAATTAAATGGGCAGGAATAAATATGGTAAAACGACTTAAAAAAATTCGTGAGGAGAAAAATTATTCCTTCTCAATCGATGGGGTAGGAGGAGTGACGATTCCTGATGATTATAAGGAATATAAAGATGCAGGCACTGACGCAGTGATGAGCTGCACAGGAGCTATATGGAATCCTTATTTAGCACAAGAAATCAAAGGTTCACTTTTATAAATGCAAGGCGTTTGTAAAAAAATTGACAACCTTTCCCCAAAGAGATGTTTGCGTGGTATGCTCTGATTCTGTCGTTGGTAGTTGAGTCTTTATATGTTGTTTTGCAGGAGCAAAGCCAGTATGTGGCGCTTTTGGCAAGAGATCACCGACAAATACAGATGCTTGTGCTATCCAACTTGCAGGTTTTGCTTGAACGTATTGTGCTTGGTGGTTTGGGTAGAATTTAACAAAGGCTGTGACACCACGTCCTCTTGTTTGTACTGTCATCCTATTACTCCAAGGACCAGGTTTGCAGCCATTTCCTCCACGGACCTTAAATGTGTAAATAGTGTTTGGTGAAAGCTGCTGTATTTTATAAAAAAGCGCGCCGGGCGACTGACTGGTTGAAAGATCTATCCCATACCCTTCACTATCATTTCCTTGTCCGTAGGATATGTAATGATTGTCATACGGTCTTCCTGCCGGTGAAAAATATATTGTTGCAGTGGTACTTGTGACATCTATTTCATAGAGATTTGGTGCGGACGACGGAGCTTGATTACTGCAGAAAAAAGCAGAAATAGTATTGCCAGCCGACGTAATTGCTGAGCTGATAGTTGAACCAACGGAAGTAGAAGTACAGCCAGTACCATAATCACACGCGCCATAATTTCCACTACCATATGTATCAGCAAAAGCGACTAATGGTGAAAAATTGGAACCTATCAATAATGCAAGTGAAAGACCAAACGAAGCAAAAAAGCGTTTCATTACTTCATCAAGAATACAACATGCCTTGAGGTTAATGCAAGCAATACTTGACATCAATAGTACTATTTCTGTACATTGAGAGGTATGTCTGCCACACCGCTTAATGAGTTACTCAACAAAGAAGTCGATAGAAAAGAATTTCTTATTTATACGGGACTTATTCTTCTGACTATAACAGGTATACCAGGCGTCATGAAAAATGTTTTAAACGTTATTAATGGAAAACAACAAAAAGATTTTGGTTCAGGCCCTTACGGAAAATAACGATGAATAACTATACACTTTTTATCCACAAAGGAGGGCTCTTTTAATGGCACGGCTTCCAACTATCGGCGGCGATAATGGGAATTGGGGAACAGTACTTAATCAATTTCTTGATGTTTCTCATAACTCAGATGGAACAATTCAAAGGAATGCTCTCCAAACATCTTATGGAATTTCAGCTGCGCCTACTGCTTCAGGAGATGCTACAGGAGCAACTGACTATACAAATCTGACCACTTGGGTAGCAACTCTTACCTCAAATAATCTCCAAGGTATCATCCCTCCAGGTACATATTATATTAATCAAACGCTGAATTGGACAGCAGATAATTTAATAATACGTGGTTCTGGAAAACAAAGTACTATTATAAGTCAAGTTACAACCAACACAGCTATCGTTACTGTAGGAGGGCAGAATCAACACATAGAAGGAATGCAATTAACCTATAAAAATGGACAAGAACCTTCTACCAGTACAAGCTCTGACTGTCTCCAGTTTAACAAAACTGCTTTTATGTGTGTCTATAAAGAACTATTGCTCACACTTGGTTCGACCGGAATTAATGTACTGACAAGTGGATTTATTGGTAGCGGAATAGCAATTTTTAATTGTCATTTAGACACAGTTGAGATTGATGGATTCTCAATAGGTGCAATTGCTCACATTGCAACAAACGAAAATTCAACTGGAAACGTATGGGACAATATCTATGTTCATAATAATTATAATGGTACTGCACAGTCGAGCACTCAAGCACCCGTACGCATCAAAAACTCCGATGGCGACTGTTGGAATCAGCTCAATATAGAACATTTAAACATAACTACAGGTCAAGATGCTTTAATATTAAATGTTGCCAGAACTCAAATAAATAGTCTTCACTTCGAGGCAGTGACGCTTCCCAGTAGCGGAAAATCGGGATTCATTAGATTATTTGGGTCCAGTGGTGCTGATTTGCATTCAGAAATTATAGTAGGCATGCTTGAATTAAAAAATAACACATTGCCAAATGGAGTAACTCCTTCAATCTTTAGAATTGCTTATGGGAATGTCATATGTATGGGCGCTCGTACAAGTACCAATACTATTAACTCAGCAGCTTTTTATAAAGTAGATTATGATGCTAGCGCTCTCGGATATGTTGAGATATCAGGATTTTTGACGAATGATCAAACTACAGCCGATGTGAATAATGAGCCTACACCAACTGCAACTCGACGGGTAAATGATATATGGTATTCCGGACCAAACGCCCCAATGAGTGTTTTTACTGCAAACGGGACGTATACTGTACCAAGCGGCGTAACTATGGTGGATATTTATATAAAAGGCGGCGGCGGTTCGGGCGGCGGTGGGGGTGCTGCTGCTACTTCTGGAACCTCTGTTGGCGGCGGCGGCGGCGGTGATGGTCAATTAATTTTAGCAAAAGGGGTTGCTGTTTCTGCCGGACAAGCATTAACTGTGACAGTCTCTGCAGCGCAAGCCACAGTTGGATCAGGGGCAAGCGCAAATGCTGCAGGCGCGACAGGAGGATTTGGAACACAAGGTCATCCATCTTCAGTTACTGGTTCTAGTCCTTCAGTAAGTCTAACTGCAGTCGGTGGTGGCGGCGGCGGTCCTGGCTCAAATGGTGCAGCTACGGCAACTGCAGGAGAATACGGAGTAAACGGTCAGACCTCAGGATCCAAACAACCTGGGGAAGGTGGAATTGGCACATCTTCAGGAGGGACAGGTTCAGGCGCTGGTGGTTCTATGGGCGGTGGTGGTGGTGGCGGCGGTGGCCCTGCTACTACTTCGTTGGGTGGAACAGGAGGAATCGGAGGTTTAGCATATACCCCAGGAACTGGAGGATCACAAGGTGGATCTGGGACAGTCAACGGAACAGTCGGTGGGAATGCAGATGCCAATAGTGGTTCTGGTGGTGGTGGTGGTGGTGGTGGCGCGCCAACAGGTAATGGTGCTAGTGGTGGTCAAGGCGGAGGAGGATTAGTTACAATAAAACCAGTTGGTTAGCGAAACGCTTGTTTTTTGTTATTAATATATCTATAATTGCATAGTATGTTCGGGCTTGGAAGATTTGAAGAGCTGATTCTTATTTTGGTAATTATCCTTGTTCTCTTTGGTGGAAAAAAATTGCCTGAACTTTCACGAGGGATTAGTAGTTCTATCCGGGAAATCCGTAAAGGGTTCAAAAACGAAGAACCAGAGGAAAAAACAAAAGATACCAAAGCAAAAACAAAATCGAAAGCCTCATAATAATTTGCAAATGAGAAAAAAAGGCTTGGCCAAACAGCCATTTGCATATCATCTCGCAGAACTCCGTATCCGTTTATTATTTGTATGTGTCGGATTCATCACGGGATCCATTATTGGTTATTACTTTGCCAAACCATTGCTTAATTGGATTTTATTCCCATTACACCAATCCGTGTATTACACATCACCGATTGGAGGCTTCAATGTTGTTTTATCGGTGAGTCTTCTTATCGGAATTCTCTTTGCAATTCCAATATTTTTATATCAATCATTTCTTTTTACCAGACCGCTTCTTCCTGAATCATTAATACGAAGAACACCGTTCGTTATTATCTCTTCATTTTTCCTGCTTCTTCTTGGTATAAGTTTTGCTTACTTTGTAGCATTGCCGGAATCCTTGCATTTTTTTTCATCATTTAGTACGACAAATGTAAAATCACTTATTAACGCAAATGATTATTTAACATTTGTAACAAAATATTTTTTTGGATTTGGATTACTATTTCAGTTTCCATTAGTATTATATCTTATCAATGCTAGAACACCGCTTCCCATAAAAAAACTATTTTCCTATCAGCGATATGTTATTGTTATCGCATTTGTTGCCGGAGCTATCCTTTCACCCGATCCTTTTACAATGTGCCTTATGGCATTGCCGATTATATTTCTTTATTATTTTTCAATCATGTTAGTTTGGACAATTAATAAAAACAATGAATATATGAAAGCCAGACAAAAAAAGACAAAAGCAGTATAATAAAAATATGAATTGGATTATTTTTGCACTTGGTGCAATTAGTTCGGGAGCTATTTCAGATTTATTCCGCAAACTCGGCTCCAACCTCAAAGATCCCTTTCTCAGCAACCTTGTCTTTCAAGTAGGTTCTCTCACAACCGCAATTATTCTGTATCTTATATTCAGTAGAAAAATTGAAGGCAACTCCAAAGGAATAATGTTTGCTCTTATCGGCGGTGTATTCATTTCCATCTTTACTACATTTTCATTCAAAGCACTCGCGAGTGGTCCAGATGTCTCTACAGTAATTCCCGTTCTTCGTATCGGAGTTGTTCTTCTTGTAGTCATTCTTGGAGTATTACTATTCAAAGATAAACTCACCTGGAATCTTGTAACCGGAATTGTCCTCGCAACGTTAGGAGTCTATTTGATCTCGCTAAACAAATAATGGCATATACAACAGTTTTCTTCGATCTTGACGGCACACTTATTGATCCCAAAGACGGGATTACAAAATCTGTACAACATACTCTTTTGCAATTCGGTATTGATTCCAAACCCGAAGAGTTACTTCCTTTCATCGGCCCGCCACTTGATGTATCTTTAAAAAAGTATTACCGATTTACTGACGAGCAATCTAAGCAGGCTATAAACTATTATCGCGAACACTTTTTAAAAAACAGCATCAATGAGATCGAACTTTATAATGGAGCAATTCCATTGTTAAAAAAACTAAAAGCTGAAAAGAAAGTGCTAAATATAGTTTCTACAAAATTTGTAGAAGCCGCGAAAAAAATCCTTGAGCAGAGGGGACTTAGTAATTATTTTGACAATATAATCGCAACTAATTACGATCATTCAAACGCAGACAAACCAACACTCGTCAAAGAAGCACTCGCACTTTATCCTGAACAACCCAAAAACTCTTTCGTTATGATCGGGGACAGAGAACATGATATCATTGGAGCACAAGCAAACGGAATCGATTCGATCGGTGTATTGTATGGATATGGAACGGAAGACGAAATAGAGAAAATAAAACCAACGCATATTGCAAAAACTATTGAAGACTTAGAGAAGCTGTTGACAAGCGTATATTGATATAGTACAAATAATATGTTATGAGTATTGTAAGTATTGACCTCTTTGAAGACCTCCTTGCATTGGCAAGTGAAGAGTACAAAGGGACAATTAAAAAAGCACGGAAAGAATACGCGGAAGATAGCGTGTTCACCCATGAACAAATATTGGTGATATAAAAAATCCTTTATACTAAAACTACTTTTACAGATATAAAAATCAATGAAACTGTATACTTTGTTCTATTGACAGTAGAGTATTGATTGCTTAGACTAATTTTCATGAGAGAGAAAACTACAAATAAAACGCCCTTAACAAAAGAAGAACTAATTGATGTACTGAAAAATTATCCCACCAAGGATGATCTTACAGAGAGGCTGACATCAAGTCAGGAAGCATTTCGAAAAGAACTTGATTATAAATTTCAAATACAGGACGAAAACTGGAAAAGAAGATTTAGTAAGTTTGCAAATCAGATACTTACGGCCATTGATCCACTCTTAGGAGAAATTAAACAAGAGAACAGGAACGGACAATAATGACAGCTCAAATATCTGAAGTCGGAGATGGCATTAGAGATCACGAAAAAAGGATTAAAAAACTCGAACACTTATGAATTTTCAAACACTCAAACAAAATTACGTTAACGGATTACTTGAAACAAAAGCCGTGCTCATAAAATCTATCAATGAGGAGCCGTTTACGCTGAGAAGTGGTCAAAAATCATATACGTTTTTTGACCACAGTATGTTAGCAAGATCGCCACACGCATATAAAGCATTTATCGATGCTATCCAATATCTTCTGCACAAAACCTATGGAGATGATGAGTTTATTTTATGCAATGTTGATTCTAAAATCAGTGCGCAGATGGTGGGATCTGTCGCATATAATCTCGAAAAGCCGCAAATAATTTACAAATCAAAAGCGCTCCTTGCTGTTGAAAAGGGGACACAACGGCAAATCACCGGCGATCAAGCTTGGGATGCACCAGTTGCACTGCTTGATGATGTCTCAACGGGAACAGAAGGCACAGCAAAAGATGTCGGTGATCTCGTAAAAGAAACATTCCTAAACATAAAAGACATTGAAATCTTTGTTGGCTTTATACGAGTTGTGAAACAAACCACTTACAAGATGCACTATATTATTACACAAGAAGAATTACTCGACATCGTCTGGCCCAATTTAAAACCCGAACAGCAACAAGCAGTAGAAAAAGAAAGAAAGAGTTAATTATTAAATATATGGATTTTAATACCAAACTAGCCAAAGCAATCGAAAAAAATAACTCTCTCGTCTGTGTTGGTCTTGATAGTGAGATAGACAAACTTCCAGATATTAGTAGGCACCAAGAGACTCCACAATTTACCTTTAATAAAGCAATCATAGACGCAACGCATGACTTTGTGTCTTGTTACAAACCGAACCCTGCATTTTACGAGGCAAATGGAGCCAAAGGAATAAAAGAATTAAAACTAACATGCGAGTATATAAAAGGTATCTATCCTGAAATTCCAATTATTATCGACGCCAAAAGAGGGGATATAGGCAATACTAACGAAGGTTATGCAAAGTATGTATTTGATTATTTGAATGCCGATGCAATTACAGTCATGCCATACATGGGAATTGAATCACTGAGTTGTTTTTTTAAACGCGAGGGTAAAGGCATCATTGTCGGTTGTCACTCTTCAAATCCAGGTGCAAAAGAATTTCAGGAATTAGAAATAAATGAAAAACCTCTTTATGCAATTGTTGCGGAAGAATTGATGAAACAGTATGGTGATAACCCTAACACAATGATGTTTATGGGAGCAACATATCCAGAACAACTAACCGATATACGAAAAATTGTAGGAGACATGACATTTCTCGTCCCAGGTGTTGGATCACAAGGAGGAGACGTCGAATCATTTGTTAAAGCAGGTATGAATTCTCAAAAAGCAGGCTTGATTATCAATGCCTCACGAAGTATTATCTTTGCATCAAGTGAAAATGATTTTGCAGAAAGAGCAAAAAAAGAAACAAAGAAATTGAGAGATGAGATAAATAAATATAGACAATAATATGAGCGATAAAATCTCTAAAGCAACATTAGCATTGTTAAAAAAAACAAACACGATTATCGCAGATAGTCATATCGTAGGAACCTCAGGGAGACATATGCCCGCCTACATCAACAAAGACGCACTGTATCCTCATACATTTGAAACATCACAAATGGGTAAGCTTTTTGCGCAAAAGAATAAAGATTTTGACATCGATGTAGTTGCTGCACCAGCAGTAGGTGGAACCATTCTTTCCCAATGGACAGCCTATCATCTTAGCAAGCTTAAAGATAAAGAGATACTAAGTGTATATACTGAAAAAGATAAGGGAACCACTGCATCAGCAGCACAAAGCCAGCAAGTCTTTAGACGGGGATACGATGCGTATGTAAAAGGAAAAAATATTCTCGTAATCGAAGATCTAACGACAACAGGACTGTCTGTCACGAAACTCGTGCAAGTAGTGAAAGAATCCGGCGGCAATGTTGTTGCAGTTTGCGTTATGGTAAATCGAGATCCCAAATTAGTTACTTCAAAAAGCGTAGGGGCTCCGTTCGCTTCACTTGCAGTTTTAGAAATCCCCTCATACGAAGAAAAAGATTGTCCACTTTGCAAACAAAACGTTCCAATTAACACAAAAGTTGGCCACGGAAAACACTTCCTCGAAGAAAAAATTAAATGATTAGTAAATTCAACACAGTAGTAT
>JBEPUU010000033.1:0-9703 GCA_041691355.1 bacterium
GGATTAATTTCCAAAAACCAAGTTTTACCTTTCTTATCTTTGATTAGATCAATGGCTCCGAATTTCAGTCCTAGCTCTTTTACTAGATCAGCGCATCGTTTGGTATCTGCTACTGATAACTGTGTTTCTTTAGCGAAGAACGTAGCATTTATATGAGAATAACGCCAATCTCGGAAAAAAGATTTTACTCCATCTATCTCTTTACCACCTACAATAGATGCAAACACCTTTTTACCAACTACAGTGACCCTAATCTCCTCTGCAGGTTCAATATATTCTTGAAAAGTAAACGGATCAAGATGGAGATTTTCAAAGTTCAGATTATCTTTTGTACTGATGATCTTTGCAAATAAGATATGATTTTTAGGATAGTACATTGACTGCGATTTTGCTATACATCGTGTATGCTTCTTAATGAATGCTTCTGCTTGTCTTGAGCTTGCTGCAAAAAGTGTATCAGGAATATTAAAACCTAACTTTGCGGCAATTTTAAGTTGAACAAGTTTTACACTGGCTTTTTTTATCGCTTCAGGTTGGGATACCCATAATGCATCAGAAAGAGCATAAGTTAACATCTCGACATGCTTGTTTAATGCACTCTTGGCATATTGACGGCTATCCTTATAAACTGGGATTACTTCTTCACTAATTGTAGTTGGGCGCCTCAACCATACACTTTCTATTGTCTTTAACGAATGATTTTTATAAAAAGTATTTGTTATACCGTTTCGGAAAGTATAGTCAATTGTTACCCCGTTGATCATTTCAAAAGGGTCATAACGCATTACATTCCGCTTATCTAAATATTTGATAACAAAATCAAGATGTTCATCACCCTTGCGACTTAGGATTAATACTTTTTTCATATGAGATGGAGAATTTAAAGGTTTTTCTTTTTACTTAACTTTCATCGCCCGGTCCGGTACCTCCATCGTCCTTTTTACCCCCACTAAATGTAGGAGGTGGATAATTTCCTGTTGGCTTGCTTGATTGTGGAAGTTCAGGTTCATATTTCATTAATTGAGAGCCAAATGTCGTTCTCGTTATTTCATCCTTTTCAACTTTTTGTATAGCATCAGTATGTATTACGAGCCTGTCGGAACCTTCATTAAGTTCTACTATTGTTGCCGGTTTGGTATCGGGGAGTATGATTAGAATCTGGGATTCTTTTGCACCTATAGCATCTGTTTTCACTTTTTTAGCACCTTTTAGTTCTGCCTCTGCGGGTTTTGCTTTTTGGGCTTTTATTATTTTTAGCCCTTCTAATCTTCGGGGTGCTTCTACAGGCATAATATATGAAAATTTATACCATAAATTACACGAATAATCAATAGCCAACGGAAGAGTATATCCTTAATCGGTTTATTTATGCTTGCTTACATTAGTATAATTTTATATCATCAGAGGTGAGCTTGAATGAGAAAGATGATTCCTTCTAAATTACTACTAGGGGACACAATTTGTATTATCGCTCCCTCAAAATCTCTCTCAACAGTAACAAAAGAACAGATACATGTTGCGGAAAACAAACTCACAGAAATCGGACTCAATGTCGTCTATGGCAAGCATGTCGAGGAGATAGATGAATTTAATTCTTCGTCTGTTGAGTCACGAGTATTTGATTTACACCAGGCATTTGAAGATAAAAAAATTGACGGGATTTTAGCTGCAATTGGCGGATTTAATTCAAATCACTTCTCAAGCATATTGATTGGCAAATCATCAAAAATAATCCAAAGGTGTTTTGTGGATATTCAGATATTACGACATTACTAACTGCAATGTATACCAAAACAGGACTTATTACGTATTCGGGTCCCAATTTCTTTTCGTTTTGTGATCCTATGCATTCTTTTTATACATGCGATTATTTTAAAAAATGTCTTATGGCAAAAGAACCTTTTTCTATAGAGCCAAGTCGCGAATGGAGCAACGGCAAATGGAAAAAAAGTAGGCCTGGATATAGGAATAAAGGGCATTGGATCATGTAGGAAGGAGAATGTGAAGGCAATGTCCTTGGTGAGAATTTGATAACTCTTGATTTACTTAAAGGTACTGAATATTTCCCAGATATTGCAAATTCTATCCTCTTTTTGGAAGATGATTTTAATAATTTGCCTCAAAATATCGACGAGCATTTACAATCACTTATTATTGAGAAGCAATTTAAACACATTAAGGGTATAGTTTTTGGTAGATTTCAGGAGCAAAGCAAAATAACTAGGGAAGTATTAAGGGAAATGCTGGCGACAAAAAGTGAGCTGAAGCGAATTCCAATTATCGCCAATGTAGATTTTGGCCACACAGAACCAAAATTTACTTTTCCATTTGGCGGAACAGTAAAAATCCAAGCCTCCAAACACAAATCCTTCATCCAATTCCTCGAACATTAGGCTTATAGTTGACTTCAGCCTCGATATTTGATAAAATACTCTTCTTATGATGCAAGTACAAGAAAGATTACGACCTTCAGGAATTGTTGAGGCAAGCCTCAGACCCACAACTTCAGGAAATAAGAATATACCAATTGCTATTGCCCATGTAGACGATACAGCTTTGCATAATGATTTTAGAGGT
This sequence comes from bacterium, assembly GCA_041691355.1. Classification (GTDB taxonomy): domain Bacteria; phylum Patescibacteriota; class Microgenomatia; order Levybacterales; family UBA12049; genus JACDET01. Next base: position 2,578 of record JBEPUU010000033.1, read on the forward strand.
GTGCGTATAGGTAGTCGGGATACAAGCGAACTCGGAAGACATCTTCTTAAACCTACAGTTGATGGTGCATCACGACAGTCAATTCTACAAGCAAATACAGGTGGATATTTAGAAGCAAATACTAAGATCTTAGGAAGGAATTATTTTCCTTATATCATGAGACCCGATGATCATCATGCCCCCGAAGATTGGGATGGACTTATGAGGCAAGTAGACATACATCGCGGTTATGAAACAGGTCTCATGCGTCGAAGCGGGGACGTCTATAGAAGAGTAGAAACTCAAGGTGATCTTGATCGTGCTATGGCAATTGAAGGAACAATTGCAGTTGTAAATACTCTTGAAGGACTTCCACGAACGCTTGGAGACACCTCAAATATTAAGGCAATTGAAGATCTCAAAAAACGTGGTATTCAACAAATTGGCCTTTGGAATGAGAATACAGATTTCGGAGATACTCATGGGACACCTGAAGATCATGGTTTGACCAGAATGGGAACCGCCCTTCTTGAGGGTTGTGTCGAGAATGGAATTGTTCTTGATGTTTCTCATGCTAGCCCACGTTCTTCAGAACAAATGATTAAAATTGCAGCAAAACGTGGAGGACACGTAGTTGCTTCTCATACAGGTGCAAGGATTAATGATGTTATTGAAAAATCTCGGAACGTTACAGATAACATTGCTCGAGGTGTACTCGAAAGTGGAGGTATTGTTGGCGTTGCATTAAGTAGTGGAATGCTTGGAGGGAATAGATTAGAGCATGTAGTTGCAGCATATGATCATTTTGCAAGTCTTGGTTCAGGTGCCCAAGAACAACTTGTCTATGGATATGATGCTAATGGAATTAGTTTGGGAACCGAAATCATTGGTGCGACCACTGTAGTTGATTTGAGAGATGTTGGAACAGCACTTCAAGAGAGTGGAAGATTTACATCTAGTGAAGTAACAGATATTTCTTGGAGAAATTACTATGATCATTTACATCGTACCCTTCCTTCTGAAAACAGAGCTGAGTAATAATTAGTTCCTTTTTTAGGCCGTTGTCAATATTTGTAGACGGCTATTGCTTTTTTGAGCCACTTTTCCTATAATACTTTTTTGTCATGAAAAAGTCAGATTCATATACTGAAATAGCGGGTATTATTGGTGGAATTGGACCTGAGGCGACGAATCACTTTACTTCGCTTCTTGTTCAGCTGCGCCTACAATACGCAACAAAAGATCAGGATCATATTCCTTTTCTTCTTTTTAATAATCCACAAATCCCGGACAGGACTGAATATCTTTTGAAAAAAAGTGATATAAATCCGATTTCCGAGATAATAAAGACAGGCATTGCATTAAAAAATGCGGGTGCAACATTCTTAGTCATGCCATGTAACACAGCTCATGCTTTTTCTCAGACAATTGAAGAAGAAGTAGGATTACCTCTTATCAATATGCTTGATGAAACAGCCACTCATGTAGAGCGAGTATATGGTGATAAGGCAACAGTAGGTGTACTTGCAACAACAGGCACAATAGAGACTCAATTATTTGAAAAATCATTTGGTAATATATCTAAAAATATTACAGTACTTACTCCAGACGCGGCAGAACAAGCCGAAGTTATGAGGGCAATTTATGATATAAAAAGCAATTCGGTTAATGATGGAAATGTACAAGTACTGTATGCTGCGGCAAATCGACTTATGAGTAGAGGCGCCTCAATAATTATTTTGGGATGTACTGAAATTCCACTAGCGTTAAAAGCTGAAAAATGTAAATTTTTCCGTGTCGATACTCTGGAAGTTTTGGCGCAAAAAGTTCTTGAAAGAACATTATTGAGTAAATCAACCAACCAAACTATTATAGGAAGCAAAAAAGAACTTTCATATAGAACTGCTCGTTAACTTATTTTTGCCGAGGGGACAATTGTTTTTCCTAGACCTAAATATTTTTCTAAATCTTCTTTTGTTATTTTATCCAAACGCGCATCTCGCTCATCCTCCTTATAGAATTTCTTATAATAGTCAGGCAGACTTCTGTAAATGAGTTCTTTTACTGTCAGAACTTTAGAAAGCAATTTGATAATAGTAAATGTCGTCTCATTTCCATACAGAAGAAAATCAATGCCAGTTGCTGGGATTTTTGTTTCTTGAGGAGATTGCAAGTATGCAAGGCTGGGGAGATTGATGGAGAGATCTGTAGTTCGCAGGTCGCTAATATAATTGCTCTCTTCTTTATTGTCATATTCTTCAAGCATCGTAATAAACGCTTCTTTCATTTGTGTTAGATATGTGGTTTGATTCTTACCACCGACAAGCCGTACGCCATAATAGAAGGCAAGGATAATAAACGACATAAGTGTACTCGGTATGAGTTCTTTTCTTTTAATTGCTCCTCGTAAACCTTCTGGAGTTAATTCGATTTTGTACGAACCGTCATCAGTCTGGAGGTATTTGCCCTTTTTCCATAGTTGCACTCGATATTTTTGTCCGTTTGGTAATGCCCAAAAGAGATATGTACCTATCTTATCCTTCGTTGAAAATCCTCTCATAATTCCATCAAAATGTTTGAGGAGTAATTCTTGATATTTGGGAGTAAATAATAGTTTATTAATGAATGTATCTTGGTCGAGATGATAGTTATCAAGGAGTTTGTTAACGATTCCTTCTTGTTCTATATAAATAAGATTGGGGGCATCCGGATAATCCTTCATAATTCTTTTCCATACCGTAAAGTTAGTTTTGGTTATTTGTTCGGAGAAGTAGTTACATGATAGTACCGACGGATCTGCGTAAATTTCGTTGAGAAGAAGTTTGAGTCGTTGGCTTTCGTGCTCAGTGATTGTTTTTTCTTTAACCCATGTTTCAATACGCTTATACGCATTTTCGAGATTGTCCATGGTATATGCTGGATAGTAAATGACTGGACATGGTCTAACAGAGCGAGGATAAAAAGTGAGTTGGTTATTTGTTACTTCAGTGGGTCCTGCACTATGAAAGAGGAGACCTCGAGGGAAGGTATCGTTATCAAAGGAAACATTTGCACAGCCCAGAACCATGATATTTTTTACGGTATCGTCTCCGTTAAGATATGGAAGTGCCTCGTGAATGTTGCTGTTTACCATTCCGGGTTCACTCAGAGGTCCATGATGGTCTGCCGTTGTTATGCGGTATGTTTTATCTAATTGTTTTTTACAACTCTCTGCAATTTCTTTGCCAAGAAGTTTTTTTACTTCTTCGGCAAATGTATCTATGAACTGAGTTCTACGTTCTTCAATTTGCATTGCAGTATTTGGCTCGTTATAGCGTTTAGCATATTCATACAGAGACAAATCTCCATGCTCATCTGCAGTATTTCCAAGCTCGGGTCTTCTTGCAAACACTTTAGCTTTTAATTTGAGAAACATTCTATCTGTTACTACATTATCCTCAGGTATTGAAGAATTGGATACGTATTTGTGTAAGGGTATGGGTCTATTCATAATAATTATACCTTGTATAAAGGTTGTGATGATTTTTAGATATTTAGGGTAGTAAGTGGATTTGCTCGGTGGTCATTGTATTAGTTTCCCGCGCCATAAAAAAACATTATATAACCAAATATTCATATTGTCTAGTCCTAAAATGAGGCTAATTCATCTATGAAAATGCTTTTTTATCCTTTCGAATAGTTAAATTTGCATAAAAAGGAAAAAGGTGTATAATATTAACTAGGTTAATTAAATAAGTTACTATATGCAAATAGAGCCAATAGAAAAAAAATTACATATCGATCTTCAACAGCTTAACGCATACAGTTCAGGTCTTTTGCAGGGGAAGGCTTACAGCAGAATGCACACTCACTTAACTCGAACTCTTCTTAAATTTGATGTCTCTGTCCCTGAATGGAAACTTTTGGGGCAACTTTATGAACATGGAAAGGTAAAATTAAATGAATTAGCTGAACTGTTGAGTTATGATCCGCCAATGGTAACTAAGTTGGCAAAACGACTTGAGAAAAAAGAATTGGTAAAGCGAGCGCAAGATCCCAATGATGAGCGTGCAAAAATTATTACAATTACTTCAGGAGGCAGTAAATTGATAGAACAAATTGAGCCGGAAGTGAAGAAAATAATGGCACAGATACTAAAAGGAATATCCCGAGAAGAATTATCAATATATATTAAGGTCCTCATTGCTATCATCAACAATACCCAAGAATAACTTACTCAATTCATACTTGCAAAAATATATAGTTCTAGTATATAGTTAAATTGGTTAATAATTAAATAGGAAAACTTAAATGAAAGGGGGTGAATAATATATGAACAAAATGATGATTATAGTCGTTATCGTAGTGATACTAGTTATTGGAATTATTTCTGTAATGTCCAAAAACAATAAATCAAATCAGCAAGCATCACAACAAGCCTCACAAGATCAATCTATGAATAGAATGGATGGAGTGATGGTAGGTGGAGCAGCAATGACACCTGAAAAAGATATTGTTGATAATGCAGTAAATTCAAAAGATCATACTACCCTTGTTGCAGCAGTTAAAGCAGCAGGACTCGTTGATACCTTAAAGGCTAAGGGTCCATATACTGTATTTGCACCAACGAACGAAGCTTTTAATAATCTTCCAGCAGGAACAGTTGATTCACTTTTACAACCGGCAAATAAAGCTAAGTTGGTAAGTGTTTTAGAATATCATGTAGTAGCTGGTGCGTATAAAGTAGCAGATTTACAAGATGGACAGATGCTAAAAACCGTTGAAGGTGATAGTTTGAAAGTAATGAAAAAAGGTAACACAACATATATCAATGGCGTTGCTATTACTATTCCCGATGTTATCGACAGTAATGGTGTAACGCACGTTATCGGATCAGTACTTCTTCCTCCAACAAATGGTGCTATGAGTAATGGTGTCATGGTGGGTGGAGCTTTAATGACTCCTGATAAAGATATAGTGCAAAATGCTCTTGCAGCAAGTAATGTATCAACAGTTGTTGCAGCAGTTAAAGCAGCAGGACTTGTTCCAACACTCGAAAGTGCTGGACCATTTACTGTATTTGCACCTGATAATAATGCGTTCAACAAACTTCCAGCCGGAACAGTTGATACGCTTATGCAGCCTGAAAATAAAGATAAATTGGCAAGTATCTTAACATATCACGTTATTAAAGGATCATATACTGTTGCAGATTTAAAGGATGGGCAAACGCTCACAACAGTTAATGGACAAACCTTGACAGTACATAAAAAAGATGGTGTCGTTATGATTAATAACGCGACTATTCTTACGCCTGATGTTATTTCCAGCAATGGAGTAACTCAAGTGGTTGATACTGTTTTAATGCCACAGTAACGTGGTTTTCTGCACTCTATTCGCTCTTTATCGCAGTCAAAGAGCGAGTAGGGACAGAAATAAAACGATATTTTGACATAAAGGCAGAGAACGGGTTTATACTTAAATTAGTTAAATTTTAAATTGGATAATGAGAGGAGGTGAGTAGTATGCAAAAAAAAGTAACATTAGCTTTCGCAATCGTTTTTGCGATCATTGGTTTAGCAGCATTTGTTCCGGCTCTTGCGCCAGCAAATGCAGACGGACAACTTCTATTAGGAATATTTCAAATTAATACAGTTCAGACATATATTCATTTACTGTCAGCAGTTGCTGCAGGTGTAGCAGTTGTCGGCGGATTATATTACGCAAGTATGTACCTTAAAGTATTTGGTGTCGTTTACGCACTTGTTGCCTTATGGGGATTACCAGGTTTTGGTGGTACATTTGATGGTGTGTTGTTTGGTTTGATTCATGTTAACCTCCCAACAGAATTGTTGCATATCGCAATCGCAGCAGTTGCACTATATGCAGGTTTTATGCCAGTTCGAGCTTCTGCACCAGCAAAAGCATCACAGGTATAATAAACAGAACTTATTTACATAACCTGGTATAAAAATCAGGTTATGTAAATTAAATAGTACTATGAAACAAAAAAGTCCTTGGATACATTACGGTATACTTTTTGTTATTTATGCAGTTGCTACAGTAACACTACTCACGCATACCTTTTTTCATACTCTAGTTCATGGAGAAGAAAACTCTATTGTCTATAAGGCACAGCCATGTAGTCATGTTGGATCAACTCATACGATTTTAATTCAAGGAAATGCATTTATACCTGACAAGCTAAACGTTCAGCGATGCGATACTGTCGAATTTGAGAACAGAGATAAAAATACTCAGTACCTTCCGTCTCTTGGAGATCATCCACATGATATTATTTATGCGGGATTTAAAGAGCAAACATTGGGATACAATCAAAAAGAATCATTTGTTGCTCATACGGCAGGAATGTTTAAGTTCCATGATCATATTAAAGATCAGATTGAAGGTATGATAACTATCACTAGATAATAACTCCCAAATCTATATTGGTTTTCTTCTATAAACATGCTATTATCATCAGCAATGAAGAGGCTAGCACGTATATCATTTCTTTTGTTCCCAAACATTGAAAAACTTTCAAAATTTCAGCGGGAAGAATATTCACGACTTTGGTTTAATTTGTCACTATTAATTTTTGGTTCACTGGTGATAAAAATATTTGAACCAGGCTCACAGAAATTTGATTTCTACGCCATTGGAGCGATTCTGTTAGGATTGACAGGTTTTTTTATCTGTGTTAAGGTAGGATTGTATATATCAACAGAAAGGTAACTATGAATTTACATTTTACAAATATTGATCAGGGTCTAATTATATTTTATACAACAACTATTATTGTTGCTTCGTTAGCCTATCTTAGTGCTCGTGCTTCACGAGCCATTCATGCGCCTCGCCGTCGCCACCGCCCAACAAAATAGCTACATGGAAGAAATATATACGGTTCTGCAGAAGTATTTTGGGTATAGCTCGTTTCGTCCGTTGCAGGAAGAGATTGTTACTGACATTTTAGCGGGGAAAGATGTTTTTGTTCTGATGCCCACAGGTGCTGGTAAATCTATTTGTTATCAGCTGCCTGCTCTTGTATTGAATGGAATAACTATCGTTGTTTCGCCACTTATATCACTTATGAAAGATCAAGTAGATGGACTGCGGCAAAATGGTATAGCATGTGCGTATCTTAATAGTTCTTTATCTCGCAAAGAGC
>JBEPUU010000034.1:0-9698 GCA_041691355.1 bacterium
TACTGACACAACTGGAAAAATTCTCGGACTCATGCCACATCCGGAACGAGGAATGTTTTTTGTTCAAAGACCTGATTGGCAATTTATTAAAGAGGTAAACAAAAGAGAAAAGAGAAAAATTCCAACCAACGGACCAGGTTTACAAATCTTTAAAAATGCTATTCATTACTTTTCTTGATATAATAAGCTTATCATATGGTACAAAATAAAAAATATGCATTACTAAGCGTTTCTGACAAAACAAATATCATAACGTTTGCAAAAGCAATTATTAATGCCGGTTATGAAATAATTTCAACTGGTGGCACAGCAAAAACATTAAAAGAGGCAAGCATTCCCTACACTCCGATTCAAGAAATCACAGGTAACCCTGAAAGTTTTGATGGAAGGATGAAAACAATTAGTTTTGAAATAGAATCCGCACTTCTCTACGACAGAAATAATGAACAACATCTCAAAGAAGCAAAGAAACTAAAAATTAAACAAATTGATATTGTTGTTTGCAATCTTTATCCATTTGAAAAAACAATTGCAGATAAAAAGGTCCTTTATAAAAAAGCCATTGAGAATATAGACGTTGGCGGTCCAACAATGATTCGCTCTGCCGCAAAAAATGGACTTATCGTTGTTATTGATCCAAGTGATTACGAAACAGTTGGCTATGAATTACAAAAGAAAAAATTTTCACAGAAAATAATTCGTTATCTTCAGGCAAAAGCATTTGGGCATCTCACATTTTATGACAGTCAAATAGCATGGTATTTTAGAAAGCAACTGGATGAAGTAATGTTCCCAAATGAAATTACAATTCCCGGAAGAAAATTGGTTGATCTTAGATATGGAGAGAATCCTCATCAAAAAGGAGCTGTCTATACTAGACCCAATACAAACTCTCCATTCCAACATTTGACCAAACACTGGGGACGAGATTTATCACTCATTAATGTAACTGACATCAATGCAGGACTCGATTCAGTAAGAATTTTTACAGAACCTGCAGCAGTTGTTATCAAACACAACAGTCCATCAGGAATTGCACTAGGAGGAACTATTGCTGAAGCACTTTCTCGTGCAATTGATGCAGATCCGGAGTCCGCATTTGGTGGAATTATTGTACTTAACCAGCAAATGGATCTAGCTGCGGCAAAAGTAATTGGGGGATTTAAAGATGATAAACGAGGAAATATGGATATAGCGACCGCACCAAGTATCAAAGATGATGCTCTCGAATTTTTACAAAAAGTAAGGAAATCTATGGGGATTTATACCTTTGGAAATATTCCTTCCCAGTCTGATGAATGGAATCTCAAATCACTTGATAATGGATTTGTTCTTCAAACTGCAGATATCGATATTGATGAATCATTCAAACAATGGAAAGTGGTTACAAAGAAAAAACCAACCAAACTGCAACTGTTGCAAATGCAAATCGGTTGGAAATTCGGAACCAAAATCAGATCCAACACAATTCTTGTCATGGATAAAGATATCCCAATGACTCGAGGAATCGGATCAGGACAAACATCCCGCGTCAGGTCTGCGAAAATTGCACTTGAACAAGCAGGAAAAAATGTAGAGGGAGGAATTTTGGTAAGCGATTCTTTTTTTCCATTTCCTGATAATGTAGAACTAGCTGTCAAAAAAGGAATCGCAGCAATTGTCCAACAAGGAGGATCAATCAATGATCAGCAATCAATCGATGCGGCAGACAAAGCCGGAATCCCAATGATATTCACAGGAAGACGAGCATTCTGGCACTAATATGACTAACGATAATTACTGCACTATATATATAGTTCGACATGGAGAATCAGAAGCAAATGCTGCCAATGTATATGGTTTGGATACAAACTTAACACAAAAAGGAAAAGCACAAGCAAAAAAAATAGCGGAACAATTTAAAAATATACATTTTGAGGCAGTCTTCTCTTCACCGCTAGTTCGCGCTAAAGAAACTGCAGCTGTTATTGCTAAAGAGCATCAGCTTGAAGTCTTAACTAAAGAAGCACTACGAGAACGCAGTGAAGGGATATTAGATGGAAAAGAGAGCAAAAAAACTCAAGAAGAATTTAAAAAAATGTTTCAATTAAGAGAAGTACTTGCATATAATGAGTGGAAAACAAAAAGCATCGCTGAAGGATACGAAACAGATGAAAATTTAATGTCACGATTTATCACAACGACTAGAGAAATTGCAGTTGCGTATCCAAGAAAAATAATTCTTATTGCAAGTCATGTTGGTATTATGAAAACCTTATTAGTCCATTTGGGTCTCAAAGGGCATAAAGATGTTCGTGGTCAAGCTTTTAAGAATACCGGATATATTAAACTAAAAACCGATGGTGTAGATATTTTTGTTGAAGAAGTAAATGGATTACAGAAAAATAATAGCAAATAAGTATGAAACAAACTAATCGACCAAACATTCCTAATCAACTTGCAGACAGATATGCGAGCACTCCCATGGTCACATTATTTTCACCTATTGGGAAAAATTTGTTAGAACGGGAGTTATGGATTGCCGTAATGAAAGCTCAAGCAGAACTAGGTTTAAATATCCCCCAAAAAGCAATCAATGCATATGAAAATGCCAAAGAAAAAATTGATTTAGAATGGATTAGAAATCGAGAACGAGAAATACGACATGATCAAAAAGCAAAATTGGAAGCGTTTAACAAAGTTGCAGGATATGAATATGCCCATCTTGGAATGACTTCACGAGATCTTTCAGATAATGTCGAACAAATGCAAAACAGAGAAGGAATGAAAATCTTAAGAGATCACACTGTTGCAGTGCTTGCAAAAGTTGCAGCATTTGCAATTCAATATAATTCGTTAGTCTATCCCGAGAGGACTCATTTGGCAGTTGCACAACCATCTGTTGTCGGAAAAATATTTTCTAATTTCGGTGAGGAACTTCTTATTGCTTTTAATCGACTAGAAACTTTAATTGAAACCTATCCGTTGCGTGGAATAAAAGGAGCAATTGGCACACAAACTGACCAACTCCAACTATTTAATGGTGATGCTAAAAAAGTTGAACAGTTGGAGAAAAAAATAGTTACATTTCTAGGATTTAAAAATGTGCTCACTAGTGTCGGGCAAATCTATCCTCGTTCGCTTGATTTTGAAGTTGTCTCAACTCTTTTTCAACTTGTTTGTGGACCTGCAGATCTGGCAATGACATTTAGAGAAATGGCAGGATTTGAAGAATTTACAGAAGGATTTAAAAAAGGACAAGTTGGTTCCACTGCAATGCCACATAAAATGAATAGTAGAAATTCGGAAAGAATTTCTTCATTCAAAAATATTTTGATGGGACAGGTAGTAATGATTGCTGGGATTTCAGGCAATCAAATTTTTGCAGGAGACGTCAGTGATTCTGCAACAAGAAGAGTCGCTGTGCCAGATGGATTTTTTGCAGCCGACGGAGTCATGGAGACGATCCTAACAGTTCTTAATGAATGCGGATTTTATCCAGCAATAGTACAAAAAGAAATGGATAAATATTTACCCTTTCTTACAACCACAAGGCTTTTGATGACGGCAGTAAAAGAAGGTGTTGGACGCGAAACAGCACATGCCATAATAAAAGAACATGCAGTTGCAGTTGCATTAGAAATGAGGAATTCAGGAAAACAGGAAAATGATTTAATAGATCTATTAGCAAATGATACACGTCTATCACTTTCGAAAGAAAAACTCACAAAAGCAATTTCCAAACCGATCGAATTTGTTGGTAACGCGCCGCAACAAATTTCTGCATTTGCAAAAGAAGTTGAAAAAATAGTCAAGAAATATCCTGACGCTGCAATTTATACTCCTGATGAAATACTTTAAAAGTAAAATCTAAATTATGAAAAAAACAATTGGCATTGTAGGTGGTGGACAACTGGGAAGACTTATCGCGATCGATGCAAAGCGACTCGGATTCATAGTCAATATTATTGACCCAACACCTAACAGTCCTGCAGGTCAAATAGCAGATCATCAAATTGTTGCTGAGTACAATGATGAAAAAGCAATCAGACAACTAGCAAAGATTTCAGATTTTTTGACATTTGAGATAGAACTTGCGAATGCAAAAATTCTTGATGAACTTTCAGAAAAAGGATTGCAAATAAATCCGTCCACAAAAACTCTTACAATTATTAAAGATAAATTATCACAAAAACAATTCCTCAAAAAAGCAAATATTCCTGTTGCGGATTTTATTGCAGTAGACTCTAAAGATGACATAATGAAAGTTTCAAAAAAATTTGGATATCCTCTTTTGTTAAAAGCAAGATTTGATGCATATGATGGGCGTGGAAATGCACTTATTAAAAATGAAAAACAAATTGATAAAGGACTCGAAAAGTTACGAGGAAGAAAATTGTACGTAGAAAAATTTGTACCATTCGTGAAAGAAATATCTATAATGGTAGGTCGAAATAAAAATAATGAGATAATTTCATACCCAGTAGTTGAAACAATTCATAAGAATAATATATGCCATATCGTCATAGTACCGGCACCAGTTGATAAGAAAACGCAATTAAAAGCTCAAAGACTTGCTGAAAAAGTAATGAAGCAATTACAAGGCGCAGGAATGTTCGGTATTGAAATGTTTGTAACTAGTGATGATGCTGTTTTAATCAATGAAATTGCTCCACGTGTTCATAATTCAGGACACTATACGATAGAAGCAAATGAGACATCACAATTTGAACAACATGCGCGGGCAATTACCGGCATGCCGTTTGGAAGTACCAAACTTAAATCTCCAGCAGCTGTCATGATAAATATTTTAGGTGAGAGAGATGGAGATGCCAAACCAACTGGAATTGAAACCGCTGAAAAAATTCCTGGTGTCTCAATACATATCTATGGTAAACATCAGACACGTATTGAGCGAAAAATGGGACATATTACAGTTGTTGGAAAAACAATTGAAGAAACTTTGAGAAAAGCAAAAAAAGCGAGAAGACTTATTTCAATTTAAAATATGCATAAACCAATCATTGGTATTATAATGGGTTCTGATTCTGACCTTCCTGTCATGCAAGAAGCAGGCGTTCTTTTGGATGAATTAGGAATTCCTTACGAAATAACAATTGTCTCAGCGCACAGAACACCCGATCGGATGTATGAATATGCAAAAAAAGCTGTAGAAAATGGATTGCAAATAATTATCGCAGGTGCTGGTGGATCAGCACATTTGCCTGGGATGATCGCATCATTAACAACACTTCCTGTTATCGGTGTTCCAATAAAAACAAAAAATATGGATGGACTTGATTCCCTTCTTTCAATTGTTCAAATGCCACCTGGAATCCCTGTCGCAACTGTTGCAATAAATGGCGCAAAAAATGCAGGCCTACTTGCTGCAAAGATACTTGGTATCACTGACAAAACTATTCAAAAGAAACTTGAAAACTATCAAAAAAATCTTGAAAAATTTGTAATGAAAAAAATCGAAAAATTGGATGAAAACGGTTTTAAAGATTATCTTAAAAAAATGTAATCATGATTCAATCTAGAACAATCCTCAAATCAATTCCCAAATCACTCGAAACAATTGATCTCAAACAGTTTGGAAAAAAATATCAAGGAAAAGTACGCGACTTTTATATTTTAAAAGACAAACGAATTACTGTTACAACAGATCGCCAATCTGCATTTGACCTCAATCTCGGACGTGTTCCTTTTAAAGGTGCCGTTCTTAATCAACTCGCTGCTTTTTGGTTCGAGAAAACAAAACATATTGTAGCAAATCATATGATCTCACTCCCCGATCCAAATGTTCTTGTTTCAAAACATTGCGAACCGATTCCTGTTGAGATGGTGGTGAGAGGATATTTATCAGGTGTTGCAAATACGTCTATTTGGTATTCCTATGAAAAAGGCGAACGAATGATGTACGGTATCAAATTTTCAGACGGCATGCATAAAAACCAAAAGCTTCTCAAACCAATTATTACTCCAACTACTCACCCACTTGCAGGAAGTGGCAAACACGACGAACGATTGACTCGTGAAGAAATTATAGAAAAAAAACTTGTTGGTAAAAAACTCTATGAACAAATGGAAAAAATTGCTCTGGAATTATTTGATTTTGGAAGTAAGTGGTGTTTCAAACATGGTTTAATTTTGGTTGATACGAAATATGAATTTGGATTATTAGATGGAAAATTAACGTTGATCGATGAAATTCATACGCCTGACAGTTCACGATTTTGGATTGCCAAAACTTATAAAAAGAGAATAAAACAAGGCTTGGAACCTGAAAATTTTGATAAAGAATTTATCAGACTCTGGTATACCAAAAGAGTAAATCCATACAAAGATAAAATCCCACCAATGTCAAAAGAACTAATTATTCAAACTGCACAGCGTTACATCAAAACATATGAAATGTTAACAGAGAAAAAAATTAAAACCTTCAAATATCCAATTGATACAAGAATAAAGAAGAACCTCAAGAAAGTTGATATACTATCATAATGTTTTTATTCTCTTCCTGGATTACACTTTCTATTCTTGGTGGTCTTGCATCAAACGCATTTAATTTCATCAGCAGGTATTTATTAAAAGAACAAGAAGATGCTACAGCTTATGCATGGTTTTTTGAAATTGTAAGGTTTGCAACATTTGCAATCATTGCAATTTTTGACTGGCATTTAGTTATAACAGTTCAATCAATTATTATTTTTCTTCTCCTAGGTCTCACTGAATGGATTTCTGTGTATTGGTATATGAAAATGCATGAGAATACTCACCTATCTGTTTCGGCGATCATTTCACGAACACGTCTCATTTGGGTACCAATTATTGCCTTTATTCTTATACATGAGAATCTCAAAATCTCTGAATATTTTGGTATTATTATTTTATTTGCAGGACTAAGTATTGTCGTAAGTCCCAAAAAATTATTTATTGATAAAGGCACAATGTATGCCAATCTTTCAGCATTTATGATTGCACTTAATATCGTTATCACAAAAATGGCACTTCCTTACGGATCGAATTCTATAATTAATGCATCAATCGCTCTTATCCCTGCACTCTTTTTCCCATTCGTTATGAAACACCCAATAACGAGAATAAAAAAAGTATTTCAAAAAAAGTTGCGATTTAAATTACTAGCACTTTTTTTCAACATCATTTCTGTATACTTATTTACAATTGCTTTACGTTTTGGTGATTCAGGAAAAGTAACGGCAATTTATCAGGGAATGCTTGTAACATCAATTATCGCAGGAATTCTTTTCCTTAAAGAAAGAAATGACATCGGCAAAAAAATAATAGGAACAATTATAACTCTAGCAGGAGTTATTATCTTGAGTGTTTATTGATACTTTGCAGGAGCATTTTATCCTGTTAGAATTAGCTTATTGAAATGAAAAATACTAAACAAAAAATTACATATTCAGACGTGGGAGACAATTACGAAACCAAAGATCCAATTAAAATACATGCGCAAAAGGCAGCAAAAGAAACAGGAAAAAATCTTTTAAAGCATGGTTTTGAAGAGTTTGCCGATTCACGTGGAGAATCCGCTTATATCTGGAAACAAGGGAACACCTATATGGCAGCTGTCGCAGAACAACTTGGAACAAAAAACCTTGTCGCCGATGATACTCGAAAAATTACAGGAAAAACTTATTATGACATTATTGCACATGACACTGTTGGAACTATCATTAATGACTTAGTAACAGTTGGTGCACAACCTTTGGTTATTCATGCATACTGGGCAATTGAAAATAATGATTGGCTACAAGATGAAAAGAGAATGACAGATTTAATCAATGGTTGGAAAAATGCCTGTGATCTGGCAGGAGCATCTTGGGGCGGAGGAGAAACACCCACATTAAAAGGAATTATCGAACATAATACTGTTGCTCTGGGCGGCTCAGCTATCGGAATTATTTCGTCAAAAAAGCGACTTTTAACTGATAAAAATATAAAAGCTGGTGACAGAATTCTTTTTTTAAGAAGTACCGGTATTAATGCGAATGGACTATCTCTTTCACGAGCCATAGCAAGAAAATTACCTAAAGGTTATGCAACAAAATTAAAAACTGGTGAACTATACGGCGAGGCTATTTTAACTAAAACGAATATATACGCAAAAGTTATCCAGGATCTGCTCGATCAGTCAATCAAAGTTCACTACATCTCAAATATCACCGGTCATGGACTTCGTAAAGTAATGCGTGCAACACAAAATTTCACGTATGTTATTGAGAGATTATATGAACCACAAGAACTGTTCCTTTTTATGCAACATCATGCAAATCTTTCTGACTATGAAATGTATGATGAATTTAACATGGGACAAGATTATGCAATTTTTCTTCCTGAAAAAGATATTAAAAAAGCGCAGAAAATTGTCGCGAAAAATGGGTTTGAAAGTCTTGATGCGGGATATATTAAAAAGGGTGAGCGACAAGTTGTAATTGAACCCAAAAATATAACCTATAAAGGTGAAACTTTAAAAGTAAGAATTTAGGTCCAAAAAATTAAAAAAATTTAATTCAAAAGGATACAAAAACTATTGAAGAATATCAAAATAGAGCTCATTATGTCAGATTTATGTCTATATTGCGCTTGACACAGATTTTAATTTTCTGATACCCTTAAGGTAGGCGGTAAAGTACCGTTTTGTATATGTTGAACCGCCTTACCTATGATTAGATTGCTCGGCACGACTTATAAAGATGACGAAGTTCTTCTCTTCTATTCTTACACCAAACTAATCAAAAATTTCTTCAAAATAATAACAAGTTCAGATGGATTTGAATTCAACGGCTCTTCAAAATATGTGATTGTTACAGATGCAAAAGGACGTGAAGAACCAAAATATGATTGGGCACGATTCTCACTCGTAAAGCAAAAAAACGGTTACGTGGCAACATACAAAATTAATGGAAAGGGGTTCAATAATCTCAATGTTGTTCAATCCAAAGAGATGCTTCGATGGACCAAGTTAGGAAAAGTTGAAAATATTTCGGAAATTGGCTCCATTGTCCCCGAATATCAGAATAAAAATCGCTATGCCATGTACTTTGGTGAACACGATATCAAACTCGCCTATTCTTCACAATTTACAACATGGAAAATAAACGACAAACCACTTCTTGAAAAACGTGAAGATAAATTTGATAATGGTGCACTTGAAGTTGGAAAAGTATTTATTCAAAAAGATCATATCCTCGTCTTTTATTATGCGAAAAAAACTCAAAAAGATAGAAATTATTATGCTGTCGGAGCCGCGGGATTTGATAAAAAAGATCCAACCAAACTCTTATGGAGGCTTGATAAACCCTTATGGGAAGTTCCTGAGCATTTACAACGAGAAGACGTCAGGCCGCTTGGAGTAGAGATGCTTGAGGACAAATGCATCTTGTATTGGATCGTCAATGGAGAGAGCGTGTATGCAGTCTCAACTCCTCTTCCCCCATCAGGTAACCTAAATGACAAACACTTCTTTATTTTCTTGAAGAAACACGAACAAAATCCTATCATTACCCCAAATCCTGCGAACAAATGGGAATCGCGAGCGACATTTAACAGCGCTGCACTCTATGAAGATGGCAAAGTACATTTTGTCTATCGAGCACTTGGTGATAGTGATTTATCTGTACTTGGATATGCAACAAGTAAAGATGGTATCCATATTGACGAGAGATCTGACGAGCCAATTTATATTC
>JBEPUU010000035.1:0-9627 GCA_041691355.1 bacterium
TCATGAGTAACTCTTTCGGAAAATAGAGACTTCCATGAGTATGGATATGAGTGTCGAGCCAATCCCTGATTGGTATGAGATTTCCTTTGGCAAGTGCTGCGTCGACATCAACATCTTTTTGCATGGCATTGAGAAATTGCGCTCCGTAAATATTGCCCATTGCGTATGATGGGAAATATCCGATTGCTCCATATGTCCAGTGCACGTCCTGCAAGATTCCTTCTTTATCTGTTTCTGGTACAATTCCCAAATACTTTTTAGCTTTTTCGCGCCAAGCAGCCGGCGCATCTTTGACTTCCAATTTTCCATTCATCAGTTCATTTTCCATTTCAAATCTCAGAATAATATGCAACGAATAACTTACTTCATCTGAATAAATTCGGATAAGGTTGGGTTTGACGTTATTAAATGCATTGATGAGAGTTTCAGATTTAATATTCCCTAGTTGTTGACTATACATAGTTTGGAAAAGTGGTGTGATAGATTCGATAAAGTTGGGATTTTTGCCGACCATATTTTCCCAAAATCTGGAAAGTGATTCATGAATTCCAAGTGAAACTCCTCCTTCGAGAGGAGTCTGCGCATATTTTGGATCTATCCGTTGTTCGTACAATCCATGTCCCGCTTCATGCATTGTCGCACTAACGGATTCGCGGAAATCTTTGAGATTATAGTGCGTTGTGAGCCGCACATCATTTGTTGCAAGTGAGGTTGTAAATGGATGAGGTGATGTGTCGATCCGGCCAGAAGTAAAATCAAATCCCATCTTATGAACGAGATACTCGATAATTTTTTTCTGATCGTCTTGCAAGTAATGTTGGGTGCTATTAACGAAAGGTACATTTTCAGTATAGTTTTTGCTTTTTGTTATTTTTTTGATCAATGGAACGAGTTCCTTTTTAATACCATCAAATAATTTCTGACATTCTGCTGCTGTCAATTCTGGCTCGTACATATCCAACAATGCGTCATATGGATTTGTTTTATATTTCAAATATCCAGCAATTTGTCTTTCAATTTCAAAAATTTCGGTAAGGTGTGGACGGAATTTTTCAAAATCATTTTCCTCGCGGGCTTGATTCCAGATAGGAAATGCCTCTGATGTTACTTTTTCTTTTTTGATAATTATTTCTTTGGGGACACTATAATAATATTTTGTTGCATAACTTATATTTCTGACAATCGCCCGCTCTTCATGAGTCAGATCATTTTCCTGTTGTGCTTTCTCAACAATAGCCCGAAATTCTTTGTCATGCCATTTTTCAGTAATAAGAGTTGCAAGATATGCAAGTTGTTCGGATCTACTTTGTGCTGCTTTACTTGGAAGATTTACATTAAGGTCCCAGTTGAGTGTAGAACTTATGTGATTGAGTAGAGAAATTTCGCGGTACTTTTCAAGGAGTTTGGTAATAGTCGAATTCTTAACTGCCATACAATATAATGATTATAACACCTTTAGCAAGCATTTTGAATTTACTGGTATAATCTATACTTATGAAATCATTTTGGCATACGTTGCCCAAACCTTTTACAGTTCTTGCGCCCCTGGATGGAGTGACAGATTATGTTTTTCGTCAGATCATACAAGAAATTGGTAGGCCCGACGTATTTTTTACAGAGTTCACAATGTGTGAAGGTTTGTTGTCCAGAGGGCGCGAAAAAGTTGCGGAACGATTTCTCTTTCATCCCGATCAAAAGCCGATTATCGCACAGATTTGGGGAACGCGACCAGAATCGTTTTACAAAGTTGCCAAAGATTTGAGAGAGCGGGGTTTTGCAGGAATTGATATCAATATGGGTTGTCCAGAAAGATCTGTTATACGAGCAGGGGCGTGTTCCGGACTTATCCGTACTCCTTCGCTTGCTGCTGAGATCATTCAGGCAACCAAAGAAGGTGCAGGGAATCTTCCTGTGAGTGTGAAGACTCGGATTGGGTTTGAAAAAAAATTACTTGAGGAATGGATTGGATTTCTGTTGCAGCAAGATCTTTCTGCGTTGACTGTTCATCTGCGTACTGTGAAGGAACTTTCCAAAGTTCCAGCGCATTGGGAATTTATGCCTCAGATTATTCAACTTCGAAATACCCTTGCGCCGGATACTATTATACTAGGAAATGGTGATATTACGTCACTTATAGATGTTAAGGAGAAGTTTGAGCAGTATCATTGTGAGGGATTTATGATCGGCCGTGGTGTTTTCGCAAATCCATGGGTGTTTAATTCCAAAATCAATCTTGATGACATAAGTGTCGAAGAAAAAATCGCACTCTATCTTCATCACATTGATTTATTCTCCCAACAATGGCACGAGGAGCATCATTTTGCACAGCTTAAAAAATTTGCCAAAACCTACATCAACAATTTCCCCGATGCATCCACTTTCAGAGAGAAATTGATGGAATCAAAGACTCTTGAAGAATTACAGAGCACGCTTGAAGAATATAAAAAAAATCTACTGAGTTCCTAAATTCCCGGGCGGTTTGGGATATTTCGTAGGAAATTTTCTACGTAGAATTAATTGTTCAGGATGACCAGAATTGACCCAAGGATTTTCTCCCTCACGCCTTCTTTCAGGAAATTCAGCTGTTGAGCCTCCAACTGGTGATGTTGCTCTCATATACCATGTATATGCGCCAGCATTCTCACCGGTAACTTCAATAGGTTCCAGGCTGTGAATTTCTCTATATTGAGTAACGCCAGTAATCCTTCCGGTTTTGCTTCGTCGTATATCATCATGATCTGTATTGAAATCAGTAGAAGGGCGTATCTTTCCAACCAATTCTGCCTGAATAATTCTTTGCGTGTCATCAAAACTTTTTGGAAAAACAAGTAGTTCTCGATCAGACAATTCTCCACGTTCAGCAGTTGCTATCATATCTTCTATTCTTTCTTTAGTAGTATTTAATGCGATTTGTGTATATCTTTCCGGAGTGTAGTCTGTTGGAACTATAGGTAATTCACTTTCACCCAAATCTGACAATACGTCATTCACCGTAATTTCGTTCACAACATCCAATAATTTTCTTTGTGGGGGGCGGGGCTCACCATCTCGTCCGTGTTCTGCGCTCATATGTGGGATTATCGTACACTGTGTTTAGTTTGTCAAGAGGAGCTAAATGCTTTATTTAATTTCTTTTGTTGGCCTATTTGTCATAAATTAAAAAATATGTTGAAAAAAACAACATAGCATGATATAAGATTATTGTGATGGGTATAGAAAATTCAGAATCAGAAGGTGCTGAGGATTTGAAAACTGGATCTCATGAAGTTAGGATTGAAGTCCCGTTACCAAAAGTTACTAAAAAGACAGTACGTGGCATGGGTGTTGTTATTGTTGATATGTGTATCCCCCCTCAATCAGATGGACCGGTTGATATAACAGATACGTTGGCTGCTGTAAGGCGTGCGACTCAAAATAAAATGAAAAAAAAGAGTCATTCTTCCCATGCTGCCAGAGGTCGCAGGAATAGTTAATATACCTGTAACCTTTAAGGCTGAATGACTGCATTTTTCCCACAAAAAAGCTCACTTTTACATGAGCTTTTATGAATAAGTCTATGATTATTAGACTCGTGTTACATTTTTGGCGCTTGGGCCTCTGTCACCATTGACAATTTCAAACGTAACGGTGTCACCAACTTGAATTTCGTCAAAAGTTACACCTTTTAAATCATTAGAATGGAAGAACAGGTCTTTTGATTCGCCGTCTCGGCTTATGAATCCAAATCCCTTATCCATCTTGGTTTTTACTGTACCTTGCATAAGTTAACATCTCCTTTCTTTAATAGATTATATCAAAATTATAAGAAATATGTAAATATTCAAATATTTTAGGGTAAATTGATATAGTATGATATAGTAAATCTACGATTCACTTAGAAAGTGAATTCAATATGGACCCCAAAAAAGCAGCTGCACAATAATTTTATGGTACAATAATTGTATGGTAAATAGTTTTATATTTCTTGGCTTCACCGGTCTTTCGGGACTCCTTATCAGTGGTCTCTTGCTAATTATTCTTATTTTCGAGCTTGCGATGTTTGTACATGTGGTACGCAACAAAAGTATTACAACCAATACCAAAACCCTATGGATAATAGGAATGATACTCATCCACCCCATCGTAGCCATAGCCTATTACTTCACTGACTACAAGAAAGTAAAGTAATTCTAACTTTTGCTTCGTTTTTACCTGTCTTGGGATTTTTCTTTCCAGGCACTAGTGAATGTCCTAAATATTGAAATTGCATTGAATTAGCGGTATAATCTCGTCATATGACCATCGAGCGTCGCCATTTTACGGAACCAGTTGTAGTAGACATCTTATTACCGGTCGCACCACAAACCCTTGTTGCATTACTTCTTGCATCCCAAAAACAAGAAATTATGGAGGTTGGAACACATGCTGTTACCCCTGATCAATGGACACAAAATACGCATGGCTACGAATTAGCAGTACAAAGAAATGGTCGAGCAGAGTTTCTCATGAAGCCCGTTGAGTATTGTGTAGGAACAGTTGATTTGGTAGGAAATGAGCCACGATATACTCCCGGTGAACGCAGAGAAGAAGTGTCAGAAGTTCACCCTGTTGTTGGATTATACGGTCCAATAGAAGGAACCAATCAAACAGCAGTTTTCGATGTTTTTCTCTATACACCAGGCCCATCTCCCAGACAAGGAAGAAGAGAGACAAGAGAGGCGAAAGGACATAGAGGTCAACAAAGAAGGAAAAACGGACGCCGTCGATAACTAGAAAGCAATATCTTCTTTTAGCGCGTCTGCATTATCAAAAGCAATTTTGTAATAAACTTTTCGAGTAAGTTCCACGTCTTTCATGCAGTAACGGCAGATATCTTCAAGTCTTCCTTTTTTGTAATAATCATAAACCATTGAACCGTCCATTTCGTCTTTTGATGTTGGAAATCCGAAAATTTTTGCTAAAGTATCAAGCTTTTGTTTTTGTTGTGTATTCCACAATTCCCATTCTGTCATGGTGTCATAAATAGGGGTATTTCTGTATCGTGCGAAACTCAAAGATATGGGTCTAACGCCATTAATGATTGAGCGTTTGTAAATAAATGGAAAATCAAAAGCCCAGATATTATGCCCAACAAATCGATCAACACTCTTCCCCGCTTTCCAAAATTTCTCAAGAATCTCTTTTTCATCTCCCGAGAATGTTTCTTGCTGAATTATCCCTTGCGGCCCTTCTTTAATAACCGATATGCAGCAAATTCTCCCAAACGTTCCTTCAAATGAAGTATTTCTATGAATTTCTTCATCAGTTTTCCCTTTACTTTTTTTCCGCAAAATTTCAAGATGAACCTCTTTATCTTCATCTGAAGAAGGTAAAGTTTCGATATCGAAAAACAACTTAATCATGGTAATATTATACTATAAGTTTTGAGGAAAGGCTAATTTTCAAATGGTTAAATTTCCTTTAATTAAATTCTCTAAAAATAATTTCAAATTGTTTTTTGTAGCTTTCAAAAATTATTTTAGCTTTTTGAAATAAATCATTCTGTCCCAGAATACACTGGTATGGTGATATCCCTTCAGCAATGCTAATACTCAGTGGAAAGACATTTCCGTCTATATCAGCTTCAATATTTTTGGTTTTATGAAACCTAAAGGTTCCACTGGGAGTAAAACCAACTTCTGTAGGAATGTTATCCCATTCAATTCCTAATGCTTCTGCAATAATTGTTGAAATCAGTGCACCTGAGGTGCCAGAACCAACCAATGCAAACGTTGAGAACTCGTGGTTTTTGGTACGAAATGTTATTGGGACAATAGGTGCGAATACTTTTTTGCTTGTAATGGTAGGTAAAGGGCTAAAATCAAATTTCATGTAGAATCAACCGATAAAATCATTATACGTTTGATCAGCTGGGAAAAAGTAAATTTTTTCTTTTGTTTCTTTTGTTTTTTCTTGTACTTCTTTAAGTGTTTTCCCACTGCTTATCACAGATTTAAAATCACTAGATATCCCTACCCATCCGGATTTATAATTTTTTAATAGTTTGGCAAAGTCAATTTTTGTAGGTTTCATATTGTTATTATACAAATTTGTGTAAATGATAGCAAACGAGTGTGATATGATATTAAGAGGAATTGTATTATGAATGTAATATGAAATCTGCAACGAAGAAAGATACAAAAGAACAATATGAAAGCGTTGTAAAGCTTGTAAAAAGAGCAGAAAAAGCCGCTGAAAAATTTATTGAACAAAATAAAAAAGTTGATCCCCAGTGGTGATTGAAGTACTTATAGTTTTATCTTCAGAAATATTTTATTCTCCCCAAACATCTGCGATTTTTGGATTTTATTTCTGAACTCTACTCTTAAAGAAGCTTTCTGTTTCTTTATCTACAAAATATACATAGCAGCCTTTCATTCCTCGAGTCATAAGTGTCCGATATGTGTTTTTAATTCGTTTATCCAATTTATATTGCCCATCTAATGGTGCCTCTTGAAGAAGTCTTTTATATCCTTTTAATGAGGCATCTTGTTTTGAACGCTTTGAAGCATCAGTCACTATTTTCCCATCTCTTGCGATCATATCCTCACCGACAATGACGCCAACATAATCTAATTCTAATCCTTGGCATGTATGTATGCATCCAACTTCACTAACAGATTTTGGATCCGTAAGCCAGAGATTACCATAGGTTGTTAAATTCCATCGCATAGCAAATTTGCCATCAGCTAATACAATATCTTTAATTGATTCGTCTCTCGAATTTTTACTCTTCCAATCCCAACAGTATCCTGCTACAAGTCTTGCTTTATTATGTAACTCGTTTTTTTCAATAATTAATTCTTTAAGTTCAGTTGGAGAATCTACTATACGAAAATCATAATCTGTGCCATCAAGTGTTTCATTTGCAGTTTCATGTATTTGAAGTGTGTTATCAAGCCATGCCATAAAAGCATCAGATCCGTTACAGCGGAATTGAGAATTTAACTGTATTACGTGCACTTCTGCTTTAAATTCATCTGCAAACCGTATAATTTCATCTTTTTCTCCGATATCACTTAATGTAACTTTTTGGTCTTCGTCCAGGAAGAAAATACTGCACTTGGATGCACGAATTATTTCTTTGATTTGATTTTCACCTAAATTTTGAAATAATCCTGATTTTGCATTTAGTCTATGTGCTTCGTCAACAATAAGTGTATCGAAGAGATTTGGTTCAGTATTTGTGTATGCACCTGAACCACTAAAAAGATTACTAATACGAGTTTTACTAAGGGTTCCCGTTAGTTTACTTTCATATACTGCACGAGGAGCGGCGTTTTTTGTGACATATTGAGATACTAATCCTTTATTTGTTAATGCAACAAGTAAATTAATAGCTATTACAGATTTACCTGTGCCTGGGCCGCCTTCTATTATAAAGACTTTTTTATTTTGAGCATCTGCTTTTTGTGCTAGTTCAATTGCTTTTTCATAAACAATTTTTTGGTCATCAATCAATATAAATTCTTGATTGCCTCGCAAGAGGGATGCAAGTTTGTCAGACAAACTTTTGGATGGGCGTATCTTTCCATGATCTATTTGATGCATGATGTCGGTGTCATCTCCAAAAGATATATATTCTTTAATGAATTCTCGAAGTTTTATTGCATCATTTTTTAAAAATAATGGTGCTTTATTTATATACTCTTGGTAAAAATCATTATTTATAATACCGTCATTAGGATAATTATGTAAATAAGCGCATGGGATTAGTTCAATTTTATCTTTTTGTACTGTTTCGTTATAATCTTCTAAGAGTGCTGCATAGGACCATGCTTGATATGAAGGATGACTGACATCTCTAGTACTTCCACCAACATAAGTTGATACGACCCCATCCATTGCTGTCATTACTGCTTTACTCCACTGTTTTAACTCAACGATAATTGCGGTGCTTTGTTCATCGATATTTTTACCTGAGAGAATAAAATCTACACGTTTCGCAGTCTGTGGAATTTTGTATTCAATTGCTATTTTTGAGTCTTCGGGTATTTGTGAGTCTTGAAGAACGTGATGCATGAACATCATAGAATTTTGAAATGCATTTATTTCATTGGGGCTTACAGAATGTCCTAATTTACTTTTAAGAGATGCAACAATTTTATCTTGAATATATCCTGTAGATACATCTTTCATAAACTCTTGCTTATTTTCAGAGTAAACAATCATATATTAAAGTTCAGTATATTTAGTATGTTTACCTTTCGCTTTTTTAACAGGATATTTTTTATCATTAATTTTCATCTTTTTTAGAAATGCCTTCTCCGAATCAATATTTAATTCATATGCAAGCAAAAGACAATAATAAATAACATCGATTATTTCATCTCCTAATGCTTCTTTGTTTTTTTTAAGATACTCATCAAGTTCCTCATTATTTTTCCACTGAAAATGTTCCAAAACTTCTGTTGCTTCTAAGTTTAAAGAAAGTGCTAGATCTTTTGGATTATGAAATTGTTTCCAATTTCTCTTATCTCGAAATTCGACAATTATTTTTTGTAAGTCTTCCAATGACAATTTTCTTTGTGTTTTCATTCTGTGATCTGTGCGTATTATACCCTTTCTTCGCTTGTTTAGGAAACTGGAATTATCCTTAGCTGTTCTTTTTAAAAAAACCTAAAAAACTTGGAAAATTGCCTTTTGAGGTTTGGCGGAAGGCTCTCATCAAGGGGGAATATAATCCAAGCTGTTGTTTGTAACTTTGCTTAATGCGTGATGACTTGGTGTAACGCTCTACTGTGCTGATGCCGGTTGCTTTTCTGAAAGAACGTTCGGCGTGGGTGATGCCTAGTATTGTGTTGAGGGAGGGTTTGCGATAGCGGAATAATTTCATACTACAACCATTGTGACACTCCGTCGTGACTGGAGCAAGTGCCTCGGTGGCTTTGACTGAAAGAATATGTACCATCTCCGCATTTGGCAGTTGCGCCTGCTGGGATTGATCCATCGGTTGAATCTGCTGGAGAATGAACTTGACTGCCGGCTGTATTGGTATAATAGCTATCATTGCTTAATCCACTTGATGACTGAGTGGATGCAGGAGCAGGTGATGTAGTTGGTGCAGTATAGGGTTTAGTTGGAGCTATGTAGAATGTTGGAATAGCTGTGGGTCGAGGGGTTATTGTTGGTTTTGCGGTTGGTTTGGGTATGTTTATAGGAATTACTGTAATTTTTAAGAGTCGAGCTTTTGTTGTCGTGATTGGAGTGATAGTCGTTTGTTGTGCTTGAGAATTGGCGTTACTCTTGATATTTGAAAAAGGATTGGAAGCACCAAGAATTCCGATGAAAAGAGGAACACCGATTATTGAACCTAGAATAATTTTTATTTTTCTAGTCATTATATTCGGGCAGCTAACGGAATTATAGCACAAAAACATACAAACGCAAGACTATAGGGTTTATCATTTTATTTATGTTTGTAGCAACTATGCCTTAGTGATACAATCTCATCATTATGAATCATAGTCGGGAAGGTTTGGTGCATATACGGGAGAGGCAACGGAGATCGGGGGCTTTTGGGCCGTATTTGGATGGGGTAATTCCACCTGATGGATTGAGTGTTATGGCTACAGCGAAATATAAAGATGGTCCGGCGAAAGGGAAAAC
>JBEPUU010000036.1:0-9541 GCA_041691355.1 bacterium
CCCGAGAGGATTTGAACCTCCAACCAATTCCTTAAGAGGGAACTGCTCTGCCATTGAGCTACGGGCCCTGAATAGTTATGAGAAGAGTTTGTTTACTCACAACATATAATTATGAACTCATTAACCATCGTATTGTAGCAAAATTGACTCAATCTGTCATATATCTAGCATAAACAAATCTCTTGCGCAGCTTTTGTAAAACATATACTATGAAATGAGGAGGGTTAGATCTCTCTATTATGCTTCACAAAAAAATTATAAAAACACAGTATCATATACTATTTCCTACATTTCTTGTTCTTTTCTTGACTGTGGGTGTATTTGTTGTTGTAAGAGAATCTCAAAGGGATCAAGTCCTTGGTACGCAAGCTGCAATTACTAACTGCACCGTAACTTCTACACAGTTAACAATCAAAACTCAAGAACAACAACTGTTTAGCGATATTAATTCCTATCGCTCGCAGCAAGGACTCACTCAACTTACATGGAGCACGGTTCTTAAACAATCGTCTGCTTGGCAAAGTGCGGACATGCTAGCACATAATACACTTAGCCATACAGATTCACTTGGACGAACACCTGATATACGACTTACAAATTGTGGATATAGCATTACAAACGGTTATGGAGAATCTATAGCACAAGGCTCTGCAAGTGCTGCGTTAGTTTTTAGTGCGTGGAAAAATGATCCTGCTCATAATCAACTTCTTCTTAATAATAACTATACGCTTGCTGGAATTGATATGGAGCAGAATACCTCAGGACAAAGTATCTTTTGGACAGTAGACTTTGGTGCGGGCGCTATTACGACTCCAACGACCATGAGCACTCCTCCAGCCGTAACCGGAGGTGTAACAATTTCACCTTCAAACCTATCCGAAACTCCGCCATCCGCAAGTCCTAGTAATCAAATTACTCCAACGACTGGTCCTGTTGCAGCAGATATGATTATTGGTGTCTCAGTAAAAATAAATGGAATCGGAAAAGACGGGAATGTTACTCCCAAACATCTAACGAGAAAAGTTACTGCATTTGTGTACGATACAGGAACTTCGCCCGTAACGACCGGCACGGGATTTCTTAATTATGATGGTGGTGCGTATTTCACCGGAATAATTCATCTAGGAAAGCTCAGCCAGGGGGCGTATTTAATTAAGCTGGTTAGTGATGACACATTGCAAGTACTCGCCCAGCCAGCATTTCAAACACTACTCATCGGCAAAACTAACATAATTCCACAAGTAACTCTCTATCTAGGAGATCTGAACGGAGACAATGTCCTTGATATTAATGATTACAATATCGCGCTTCCGTGTTTTCAAAGTAGTCCATGCAACAACGTAACCTTGGACTTTAACGATGATACTACAATTAACGTGCTTGATTACAATCTGTTTCTTCAGAGTTATGAAGAGCTCCATGGAGACTAATATACTTTTATGACAAGACATAAACGATCAAAAAAACAGCTTTTCAAAATTTTTACTCAATATGGTATTCATATTTGGGCAATTCTTATCATTGCTAACGCCGCTTTGGTATATACATATCATTTTTTTACACATGCCGCAGGTAAGAATGATACAAAAATAGCAGTTGAACTTAGTGGTACCCCATCTCCATCTGGTGACATATCATCAGGTCCTTCAACTACTCAAGTTTCTCCTTCCACTGGCCCTGTCGGACCGGCTCTCAAACTTATCTTTACTGTACCCGGCATTGGCAGTGGTGGCGGAGTGTTAAAACCTATTCATCAAAAGCGAAATGTCACGATCTATCTCTATGCGGCCAATGTTAATTCGATGAACCAGACTGTAAATCCTCTGTATACAATTCAAGGAACTGCAACATATGATTCAGATCCTGCAAGTCCCACATATACAAGTTTTCTCAATCCTGCTTTTGATCTCGGAAATGCTGTACAAGATGGCAACTATCAGATTGCCTTCAGAACCGATTTGTCATTTACTACATTAATACGAGAAAGTACAACAGATTTAGGTGGTGAAATATTTTCTGTAACAAAAGGATTTCAATCATTACCTCTTCAGTCTCAATCTGTTCTAATGGGTGACAGTATTCCTAGTGGAAATAATTATTCGTTTACTATTAATGATTATAATGCGTTTATTAATTGCTATGGGGATAAAAATACCACAAGTAATTTCTGTAAAGGGAAAAATTATGCAGATTTTAATGACGATGGTATTGTAGATGGGGTTGATTATAATATTCTTTTGAGATCACTCGGGGGACTTGTTCAGCAAGGGCAAACTCTCCCTAAAGTAGCGCCAACAATTTCAGTTCCGAAAAGTATTACGAAGCTTTTGCACCCTACCAAACCAGCACCACCAACAAAGAGCAAAGTAACAAAAGCCCCACATACGGCCACCAAAACAGCCACTTCTTCAGCTAAATCTGGATCGGGGGCAGGCGGGATACTATTTGTTTTCTTCCTTATTATTCTTGGAGCAGCCGGAGTTGTTCTCTATCTCAAAAATGAAAAAGTTCGAACAATCATAACTTCAATTATTCATCGTTCCCCAACGGGCACTCCGGCACCAACTGAAACCGCCGAGGCACCAGAGGTACAAGCTCCTGCAACTGAAACCATCGAAACACCACCAGCTTCAACAACTGCACAGCCAGCAGCAGACGACGTAGTGGAAAAAGACTGTTATGTGAAAAAGAAAGGACCAGATGAAGCAGGAACAGGTTTATGGCTCCTTCTAACGGACGACAATGGCGCAGTCAATGCTCACTATGCAAAGAATGATGCACAGGATGGATTTGCAAAAGTAAAGGGAATAATGAAAACCGAAAACGGAAAAACCTTTATGGAAGTCACAGAACTTACTGACGAAGGTTAGGCTATCTGTGCATCTGTTATCATTTTAGGATCTAATACTAACCGTACTTGTTGTTCTGTAGCTTCTATTTTACCTTTCCCCATTAATACTGCTGGAAATCTTTCTATACCTTCGTGTATAAAGCTTTTAGCATCTTTTTTTGTATGTGTTCCCATACCTGCAACAAAATTGATTAACGCTTCATAGGAACCATCAACCATACTTTTTCCTTGACCCCCTAAAATCCCTAAACTTTTGAGCAATCCACTTATCACACTTTCGGACTTTTGATTAGCTATATGAGCCGCTACCACAAAACCGTCAACTTCTTTTGTACCTTTAATTTCTGCATCTTTAATAGCTCTTTCGGCTATGGATTCTCTGGCCTGCTGCGCAGATTGATCTATCGTAAATGGAAGACCGTCTACTCGTTGATTTTTAGGAGTATAAAAAGTCCCTTCACGCATTTCTATCACTTTTCTGTCCGTCTCTTTCGGCAAAGAAACCATACGTTCTGTCGCTACCTTCAAATCCGGCAAAGCTGAAACATTTGTTGCAGCTACTGCTTCCATATTTACCGCCGTGTGTACTTTTATATCAGATTGTATTTCA
Organism: bacterium; assembly: GCA_041691355.1. GTDB lineage: Bacteria > Patescibacteriota > Microgenomatia > Levybacterales > UBA12049 > JACDET01. The sequence goes on from JBEPUU010000036.1 coordinate 3,462, forward strand.
GGTAATTTACCAGGTTTTATGACGTGCGTTAACTTTCGCAATAGACGAGTACTTGCCTCTGTCTTTATGATAGGCGCTACCTTTACCTCAGCTTGTGCCTGTACTTCTGATTGTATATCTGTCGCAATAGCATTACTTACTTTTTTCTTTTTCTTTTTACTTTCTAACAGCTCTTTCCAATATACGAGATCTGTAAGATTGTATTTTGTATTGTTCTGTGCCTGTTTTACTTTAGCAGGTGTTTCTGGTCTAGCACCATTAACTCCCTCAAATCTTCGTAATGAATCTTTCGAATCTCTTGCTATTCTCTCTTGGACAACTTTGTTAATTATTTCAGTTTCTCTTTCATCACGTGCTGAGTCTTGCGCTAACGCTCGATTAATTATCTGTGGATTTATCGGTAGACCAAATCTCCTTCTTTCACGAATTATAGATTCAACTTTATATTTACCGCCCGTTTCTTGGAGTAGTATTTTTGGCAGTTCCGGAACTACTGAAGGTTGCTCATTTTTAGTATGTATATTTTCACTATTAGTTTTCGCATTTGGGCTAGCCGAAGTTTCTGGTGTATGAGTATCAATTAAACCTGCAGGTTGTTCCTGGTGTTTTATTTGTTGTTCTAATTGTTGTCTTATCTCCCTTTTTCGTGCTTCTATACCAGCACCAGAAGATCTCTCTCCTATTATTGGTTGCGTAAACCTTTGTGGTGAAATAACTTGTCTATCAGGATTAATGGGACGTACATCCTTTATGGAAAGTATTCGTACGGTATCCATTTGTGACTGAGCAGCATTAGGAACTCTTTCTGCTCTTCCTGTAAAGGCAGGTTGTCTAAGGAGTGTCTGCATACTTTCTGCTGACATAGAGCCCGCTCGCCCTGAGCTTGAGTCTACTTTTGGAGATGATTCGACTGCGGGAAACGCTCTGGTAGTTGGAAAAGCTCGCGAAATCCGAGCAGAAGTATCTTGTAATTGTGCTTTCTTTTCCGATGAAACTGGACTTTGTACTGCCCTTTTTAATTCTTGTGTTGATGTTCTTCTTGCAAGTACAGCGAGCGAATTAATGTCAACCGTCTTTAATCTTCTTTCAAAAGGAGCTGATTGCGCTGCTTTTTGTGGTGTGCTTTCTAAACTTTTAGTTCTTTCCTTATTTCCAAACGTTGTATATGCATTTAAATTTCTAGGTGTTGCCGGATTATATTCTGGTATATGGGAAGTTTTAGGTGAAGATGGGCTTCTCAGTACTTCTAATCTTGAACCTGAAAAACGTCCCGCAAATTTTCCTAAATCTCTGGAACCAAAACTTTGAGGTCCGAACCTTTCTCCTGAAGTGATACGAGGGCCTGAAGATGCTCTTGCTTCAAAGCCACCCGATCTTGGTCCACCAAAACTTCTCGAAGCAGTTGCGACTCCTCCGCTCATTTTTGGTGCTGCCATTCGTACTGGTCCCATTCGTTCTGCCATATTTTCCTTTCAAATAACATCTAGTGCTATCTTTATGTTGTCATTATAGGAAAAACGCTTCGGTAGAGCTTGATAATAACCTTACATTTAGATTACAAAATAAGGCTACATTATATTTTTTGTAACGTATTGTCAGGGTTTTATAACGTTGGTATCAAGAATCACTGAATAGAATCTTTATACTAAACATACAAGGAGGAACAAAAATGTTTTACACAAAAAATTACCAAACAAACCACCAGGCAAGAACTTGGCAACAGGCTCTACAAAAAAGAGAAGTCGAAAGAAATAATTATCATGTCACAGGTGATATCAAAAAAGCAAAAGAATTTGTCAAAATGGTAGATAGCTTTATCTTTCAAACTACCATTGCAAACACCAATGAACAAATAATATTCGCAAGAATATAATCTTAATAGGAGCTCTCTGGGAGAAATTTTTCGAGATTAAATGATGTTCTGTGAAGATCACAGAGGCCGTGTTTTCCAATTGCTTCACGATGTTTTAGGGTTCCGTAGCCTTTGTTAGTGAAAAAATCATAGTCTTTGTATTCTTCGTGCAACTTTTCCATCAGCTCATCTCTGTATACTTTTGCAATAATTGATGCGGCCGCAATTGAGATACTTAGGCCATCTCCGTGGATTATGGGAGTTTGATTTTCTTTATTCAACGCAGTTATCATAAATGCATCGATAAGTATATGTTCGGGTTTGATTTTTAGATTCATTATTGAATTCACAAATGCCTGCTGTGCAGCTGCACCAACGCCAATATTATTAATTACAAATACGGAAACTTCAGAGATGGCATATGCCAAAGCATGTTCTTTAATGATTTCTGAGAGTTCTTTTCTGACCTTGGGAGATAATTTTTTTGAATCATTTATTTTGTCCGTTGCGTTAAAATTGGAAGGTAGAATTACTGCTGCAGCAACAACAGGTCCTGCGAAGCATCCACGTCCAACTTCATCAACTCCTGCAATATATTGCAAGCCTTGTTCCCAAAGTTGTGATTCGTACTCAAAAGTCGGCTTCGTTGTTTGTGATTTTTTCATCAATCATAAAGGTCTCCGCACCTGATATCTCAGGCAAATTGGGAACTATTGATTTGAGCTCTCCATAAAAATTGGTAGTATTTCGATCTAACTTTTCTATAATCGATTCTTGTTTTTTCCATTTGAGCATAGTTGAACGTCTTTCAGAATCAAGTAATAAACGAAGAGAATTAATGGTATCAAAATGCGATTGCATACGATTTTTGAATGCTTCGCTCATCATATAATCACGAATTTGTCCCCACTCCTCTTCCGTGTGACTCGCAGAAGATTTAACAGAAGCAATTGAGGTTATTAAAAATCGTACATAACGACAAATGTTAATTGCGTGTTCATATGTTGTAATCCATATTCCATCTTTTCTATCAAAATGTGTAGAATCCGCTGGTAATACTTGTGAAACAAGAATCGCTTCAGTTGCATCAACTCTACCAACATCATCTTTCAATTTTAATAACCACCCATTGCTCCATGCCTTTGTTCGTTTGGTTTCCCACAGAATTGATCCTATAACTTTATCTTTAAATCGTATTTTTTGCCAAATATCTCCGCCCTCAACACCTTTAGGAACCGGCAAGAATTCATCATTTGGAAATGCAGCTTTTAATTTTTCTTCCAGATGCAGTTCCAGTGCTTCACCTTGTAATTGTTGTGATCCTTGCTCTAATTTCCGTTGCAAATCCAGATTTGCTTTTCTTGCTTGATCAAGTTGTAAGTCCTTTTGTTTCAATTTAAGCTCTACTTCTTCCTCAACTTTCTTTCGCGCTTCTTCTTTTATTTTTATTTCAATCTGCTCACGCTCTTGTTTCTCTTTCGCAATTTGTTCATGAAGAGCTTTTTCTTTTTTTTGAAATTCCTCTTCTTTTAGCTTACTTTTTTCTAGCTCTAGCGTTTGCTGTTTGTTCTTAAAAGCAAACTCTTCACGTAATTTCTTTTCCTGTTCTGCCCTTTCTTCCGCCTTTTCTTTCTCAAAGGCCACTTTTAAATTTTTTTGCTCTTCTTCACGGATTTTATCTTGAAATTCATGAAGAATTGCTTCTGAGAGTTCTACTTCTTCTTTACAGTGAGGACATATGATGGTGTTCATTGGTAAATAACATAATACTCTTGCCTTTTATTAAATGCAATAGAACTACGATCTGTGCTAAAATAGCTATTAATCTGCTTATGAAAACAATTCTTCGCTCCATTGCTATTTATCTACTTGCTCTCTACTTTATCCCACAGATCGTGCCTGGATTTACGATTAATGGTGGATTTATAACTCTTCTGATTGGCTCGATTGTACTTGCACTTATGTCACTTATTTTAAAACCAATCCTCAATATCATAAGTTTCCCCATCAATATGTTGACCATGGGCCTTTTTTCAATCATTGTAAATGCGATCATTTTGTATATCCTTACTATTCTGGTGCCAAATATCACAGTTCAACCTTTTACCTATCCCCAAAGTCATTTTTATGGATTTATTACGCCAACTATTCCGTTTAATACATTTTTTGCATACTCATTTTCTGCCTTTATTCTTTCATGCATAAATTCTATAATTCGGTGGTTGATACACTAATATATGAATAAATCAAAACGAGTTGTTTGTCTTGGGGGAGGAAGTGGTGGCACTAGCACTCTTCTTCGAGGATTAAAAAAGTACGATTTTCATCTAACAAGTATTACCTCAATGGCTGATGATGGAGGATCTTCTGGAAGGTTGAGACAGGGATATGGAATTATGCCGCCGGGAAATCTTGTCTCATGTATTGCTTCACTTATGCCTGATGGAAAAAAAGAATTGTCGGAACTTATGATGTATCGTTTCCCAGGCGATTTGGAAGAAAATAAAATTTTGGACGGACACAAACTCGGAAATCTGATTATGCTTGCCGAGATGCTACGAACAAATGATATCTATAAGGCATTAGAGGCGACACAGCAGTTGTTTGGGATTGAAAACGCGGATATTCTACCCGCAACAGATGAAAGAACAAAATTGAGTGCTATTACTGTAGATGGACGGACAGTACATAGCGAGACAACGCTGGATTTGGCACTATACGCAGAGCCATTAGGGCTTAAAAAAATCTATATAACACCAAAAAATCCAAAAGTAAATCAAAAAGTTATTGATAACATCAACAATGCTGATGTTATTATCAGTGGCCCAGGAGATCTGTACACCAATCAACTTCCGGTGCTTGTGATTCCCCAAATTCGTGATGCAGTTCTTGCAAGTCAAGCAAAAAAGATATTTATTCTCAATGTTGCCAACAAACCTTTTGAATCGAAAGGATATAAACTCGGAGATTTTATTCGAGCATTTGTGGATCATCTTGGAATATTTCCATTTGATACTGTTGTAGCAAATAATAATTTTCAAAATTCTTTCCCTCCTGAATATCATTATGGGTATGTAGAAATTGATGATGAATCAAAAAAAGAGACCTCCTATAGCCTTATCGAAAATGATTTAGTTAACAGACAATTCCCCATACATCATGACGAACAAAAATTAGCCGCATCTGTTGTAAAACATATAAATAACCTCTTATAACTGTACTTCTTATATTTCTTTGCAAAAGTAAGACTAAATGGTATAATTGTTGCTGTGGTTATAACTATTTTTCAAATCGTCATCTCTGTTCTCTTAATTGCTGCAATCTTATTGCAAGCACCCGGCACTGGACTGTCACCTGTTTTTGGTGGAGGTGGAGAAGCATATAGAAGTAAACGAAGTGCTCAGCGATTTCTTCTTATTACAACTATTGCACTTGCAGCCATTCTTGCGATCCTCTCGTTAGTTCTTTTGTTTCTCCAAAGATAAATAAAGTATTATGGCAGTTATTCGAAAAAGACTTATCTTTTGGCTCATAAAGGCCTACATAAAAAAGTCAGGTAAAACTATTCTTTTCTCGTTCCTTGCCGGACTTCTTATTTTCTTCATAGCCCTTTTTATCGGCAAATATTATTCTCATCTTATTCCTTTCTCTCATACTGACACTATTGGAATCGTTGGTGCATATGCACAAGATTCATTACCATCAGAAATTACTAGTAAAATGTCATCAGGACTTACAACTATTGCTCATGATGGAACAATAAAGCCTGGTTTGGCGTCTTCGTGGGATGTGTTAGACAATGGCAAAACATACAGATTTCATCTAAAAAAAGGTATACATTTCAACGACGGTCAAGAAGTTACTTCTTCAAGTATTAATTATAATTTTTCAGATGTAACTGAAGAAAAATTAGATAAATATACAATATTATTTAAATTACATGATTCATATGCACCATTTCTCATAACAGTTTCCAAACCATTATTTGATAGAGGATTTAGTGGAGTTGGTGATTATCATTTACAAAAAATTACTATTACTGACGCATTTGTACAATCTATGACACTTGTCTCAATGAAAAATGGTGAAGAAACTATCACGTATGACTTTTATCCAAGTGAAGACGCATTGAAACTTGCATATCTTTTAGGAGAAGTTACACAAGCTGAAGGACTTAATACCACAACAATTGATACAATGAATTTAAAGCATTTTTCAAACAGTCACC
>JBEPUU010000037.1:0-9534 GCA_041691355.1 bacterium
AAAGGATTTCATGTTGAACAGCTTGAGGAGAATGTGATTAAAATTTCAGGTAAACAAGGTGCTTTTGGAGCCTTCAAACTCGAAGGTGGTGTGCATCGAGTACAACGAATTCCTACAACTGAAAAAAAAGGTCGTGTCCATACATCAACCGCGACTATATCAATTCTCCCTGAACTTGATGATATTGATCTCCACATAAATCCTGACGATATTGATTTTGAAGCATTCAGATCAGGCGGTCACGGAGGTCAAAATGTGAATAAAGTATCAACAGCAGTGCGTCTCAAACACATACCTTCAGGACTAGTCGTTACAACATCAGTCGAACGTTCTCAGCTCCAAAATCGTGAAATTGCTATGCAACTGCTACGTGCAAAGTTGTGGGAAATTGAGATAGAAAAAAGGAGAAACGAAATCGACTCTCTTCGTTCAACTCAAGTAGGACGTGGTGACAGATCTGAGAAAATTAAAACATATAATTTCCCTCAAGATAGACTAACAGATCACAGAATCAACAAATCATGGAAAAATTTACCTGGAATTCTTGCTGGAGATATACCGGAAGAGACAGCATAATATTTTGATAAATACTAACGAGGTATTCTCTGGTCGTGTATCCGAGTTATTGGAGGCGGAATAGATGCTTCAGTCGCAATCCCAGGAAAAACTCGCACACTAACGACACGAGTATGAGATTGAGGATCCCCTTCATCTGAATTAAGTGAAAATACTACACCATGCCTTGTCGTTCCAACATTAGAATCATCAAGATCAATCTTTTCATGAGATGTTTCTAGTCGAATACCTCTCTCATTCCCACCTCGATCTAGAGTTGATGGTGGGTCTATTACAATTCGGATATCCGATATATTTCTTGCAGAGAAAACACCTTTAGTATCTCCTTTTTCTTCTTTTTCGTTGTAATGTCTTCCACCAGGTAAAGAAAAGACGACTGATCCATCAGGACTTATACTCATGCCATTTGCTACTCTTCCAAATATATCATGATATTTTCTGCTAGTAGGGTCACCTATGACTTTTTGTATTGGAACAACGTCCTCCCCAAAAGGCTTAGATTCTGGCTCTGGTCCAACTACTGTTGGAATTGTAGAATAGTATAAATCGACCTCTGGTGACTGTAAAGGATTACCAGATAGATGATGTCCTGATAGCTGTAAAACTTCTGGTGGCGGCATATATAAAGATCAATTATACTTGTGTTGTCTATTTTTGTCAACAAATGCGTACATGCCTCGCATTGCACGATGGTTGAGAATTTGCTAGTATGTTTTGACTATGCTGCCTTCTAAATTAGCCTTCATCGATGTAGAAACTACAGGGACACGAGCTTCGTATGATCGAATTATTGAAATTGGCATCATCAGAGTTGAAAATAACAAACTTGTTAAAACTTTTCAGTCTCTGATTAATCCGCAATCATATCTTCCCAAAGAAATCACAATGCTTACTGGTATTACTCCACAAGATATTGAAAATGCTCCGACGTTTCGTTCAATAAAAGATGAGATCCATGAGATGCTTACAGACTGTACATTTGTGGCCCACAATGTGAGATTTGATTATGCTTTTTTGAAACAAGAATTCCTCCGAGAGAGTGTTATATATTCGTCCAAACATTTTTGCACAGTGAGACTTTCACGAATACTTTTTCCCCAGTGGGAACGGCACAATCTCGATGCAGTGATACGAGAATGTAATATCTCGTGTGTTAACAGGCATCGCGCATTTGATGATGCTCAGGTGCTTTTTGAATTTTATCAGCAACTCCTTGAGAGACTACCTATAGAACAACTTGAAGAAGCACTTGCCAAAACAATGAAAAAACCATCATTACCGCTTAATCTCCCAATAGAAGAACTCGACAAACTTCCTGACAAACCAGGCGTCTATATATTCTATGGTTTATCCGATATTGACGAAAAGGGAAAGGAAAAAAATAACGTAACGCTTAACCCTTCATCCTTACCCCTTTATGTTGGCAAAAGTGTAAATATCAAAAATCGTGTTCTTAGTCACTTCTCCTCTGACATCACTTCATCAACTGAAATGAATATCGCACAACAGGTCAAACGAATTGAAACAATTACCACTGCAGGAGAACTTGGCGCATTACTTCTTGAATCTCAATTAATAAAAGAAATGTTGCCAATCTATAATAAAAAATCGCGAATCAAGCATGAATTGATCGCAATTAAAAAACGAAAGACCAAAGAAGACTATGACGAGTGCTATCTCGAACCCATTGCCAAAATAAACGCAGATCAATTGCAAGATTTTCTCGGATTTTTCAGATCTCGCAAACAAGCAAAAGCAACACTTGCAGATCTTGCCAAAACACATAAATTGTGCGAAAAATTGCTTGGACTTGAAAAGACCAGTACCGCATGCTTTGCCTACCGTCTCAACCGATGTGGTGGTGCGTGTGTGGGTCTGGAAAAAGCAGCTCTGTATAATCTCAAACTCCAGATGGCATTCTCGGAGAATAAAATACTCCCCTGGCCTTTTAACGGATCAATATTTATTCAAGAAAACGAAGGTGTACAAGATTCATTTGGTCTGAAGGGAAAAAGTGAATATTTTATTATTGATAAGTGGTGTTATCTCGGAACTGTGACGACAGATAGCGAAGGAAGTTTTAATGACGAACGAGTACAGGAAGTTACATTTGATTTGGATATTTACAAAATATTGAGGCAATTTTTAAGAAATCCTGCCAATAAGAAGAAAATTAAAGTTATTACAAGAACAGAAAGAAGACCAACAACAAAACTACTAGTCCCCCACCGGCAATAATAATAAAGTCGTGCTCAGTCGCGTAGGGTCTACCACCATTTCTTGATTTAGATACTGTGGATTTTGATTTAGTACTTTTTTTTGCTACTTTTTTACTTTTCATATTCTCACAGCCTTCTCTCTAAAATGTGGCTCTATATCTATATTACAATAGTAGTAGGTGCAGTTGTCAAGGGGAAAGATATATATCAGGAATTATGAATCTGAATTGAGAGAATATAGGTAGCGAGAAGAACCATAATTCATGATTCCTAATTCGTAATTCCTAATATTGTACGAAGTAAACAATGTTTGCTTGCTTTTGGATATTTGCAAGCCATGTCTGAACAGCTGCGTTAGTCTTTTGTTGAAGAAGCTGTGCTTTTGCTTGTTTCTTAAGCGTTGCTTCATCAGCATTTGGAAGAGATGCTTTATTTTGTGTAAGATAATCATTTACTTCTTTGTCGCTTACTTTAATATTTTTTCCAACCATTTTTTGTACGAGTTGATCAAGTCTGATAAGATTCTTCAAATCACTCTGGCTCATTCCTTGTGTTGCCAATACTTGACTAAGATTCTGTCCTTGCTTTTGCAAGTTGGTCTGTAATGTGTTTATTTGATCGTTTACTTCTTTATCACTGACAGTTATATTTTCTTTCTTTGCTTGCTGTTCAATCAGTGCATCTCTCACAAGAGTATCAAGTGTTTGTTTGCCTGTTTGTTTTTCAGATTGTTGTACAACTGAAAGTCTGCTGATTGGTTGGCCGTTAACTACTGCTGCAACAAAAAGTCCTCGGAAATAGTACAATGCTGCACCAAGAAGAATGATGCCGATAATTAAGATAAGGTATTGTTTTCGAATTTTTACTTCTCGTTGTGGAGTTGTTGTATTCTCAGTACTTACTTTTGAATTTGAAGAAGCTACAGGTGCTGTTGATTTAACTGCTGTTGTTTTGGATGTAGATCTTGCAGGTGCCTTTTTTGCCGATGCTCTGGATGTTGTTTTTTTTGTTGTAGTCTTTTTCGCTGTTGTACTTTTCATTGCCATAACAGTATTATAAACTGATCCGGATTGATTTTGCAAGTACTATTTTGACTTATTGTTGTGGAGCTGCACTAAGTGTAGCTTGAACGTCTTGATTGTTGCTATCACGAGAGATAGTTACGGTTATTGTCTGATCCACCTTGTCCTTTGCGATAACATCTGCAAGTGTATTTGTATCATTAATTTGTTTGCCATCTATCTTCAGAATGACATCCCCTTGTTGAATTCCTGCATTGTCTGCAGGAGAACCTTGTTGAACACCTTGAACATATGCGCCTTGAGGTAAATTATTAAGAACTGCAAGATTTTTGGATAACATTGTATACGAGACTCCAAGGAATGGTCTTTTAATCTGTCCGTTTTGTTGGAAATTTTGCAATGAGTCTTTAATAACATTGATTGGAATAGCAAAACCAATATTCTGACCATTTTGTGATACAGCAGTATTTACGCCAATAACCTGCCCTGACGAGTTAAAAAGTGGTCCCCCACTGTTTCCAGGATTGATAGCCGCGTCAGTCTGAATAACGTTATTGAGTTGTTCAACAGACCCTTCATATGGACTTCCTGCTGTAATTCCTCGCCCGAGACCTGAGACAACACCTGTAGTTACTGTATTTCTAAGCTCCCCAAGTGCAGTTCCAATCGCAACAACATACTGACCTACTTGAAGATTGGATGAATCTCCAAGCGTCAATGATATTAATTTCACGCTCGAATTTTGACTTGGATTAATTTTGAGAAGCGCTACGTCATTGAGTGGATCTCGATAAATATTTTTCACAGAATATTTTTTTCCGTCACTTGTAACAACCTGATATGTCATGGTCGTATCTGCGACAACGTGTTTGTTGGTAACTATCATTCCGTTAGTGGTAACGATAAATCCTGAGCCAATTGCCTGTGCTTGATCCACATTTGGATTTTGATCTGGCGTTTGTGAGATGTTTGGACCTGGAGAGATATTGGGCACCCCGGGGTTACTACCAAAAAATGGCGGGAAACTAAAACCAAATGGTGAGCTTTGTTGTTGTTGAGACGCTGTGCCAATCACGGTAACAACTGACGGACCGTATTTTTTGACGATATTTATCGTTATGGATTCTTCAGAGACAACTTTTACTTGCTGTGTTCCGGCGGGTGCAAACTGCAATGATCCATTTTGGAAAACTGAAGGCAAGTACTGCTGCCCAGCACTAATAATAATAAGTAAACCAATAAGAATTGCAATTAAAATGACGAGTCTTCTCATATCATGCATGTCCTCCCTACCAACGAATACGAAGCTTTTGCTGCATGTTATTTTACAAGTTCATCGACAGCTTTTTCAAGCTGAGTGTCATGGGTTGGATCTTTTGGAGTAAGCGATACTGAAATATCTGGTGTCAAACCTTTGCCATCTTTTCCATTTCCCACCCATGTGCCATTTGGCGTCAACCATTTGGCGATAGTAACATGCAGACCTGCCCCATTACCCAAATCCAGTGCTTCCTGAACTGTTCCCTTTCCAAACGAATTATCTCCTACCAATTCTGCACGATGATTATCTCGAAGTCCACCTGAGACGATCTCACTTGCAGATGCTGATCCTTTATTTATCAGAACGACAACTGGAACATCTGTTAATATCCCTTTTCCGCTTACAGGATATGCTGTCTTTTTACCGTCCCCATCTTCCTGCATAACTGCCGTTCCGTTTTTAACGAACTCGGATATAATGAAAATCGCATCGGTCAGATAACCTCCAGGATTGTTACGTAAATCTAATACAACTCCTTTAATATTTTTATCCGATTTAAGTTGTTTGTTTACATTGACCGCCAGTTGTTGCCATTCAGAATTTGTATTATCTCCAAATTCTGACAAACGAATATAAATAATTTTGTCATTGCCTGCCTGAGCCAAGTCGCTTGATTTGTGATTAATTAACGGAATATCACTTACTTTTTTCGTCCACGATGCCAAACTCTTAACTGTAATAGTATTTCGTTCAATCGGTATATCAACTGTATTGCTACTGCCTTTATGCGCTACGGTTAATGTAACTTTTGTTCCTTTTTTGCCTCGAATCTCATTAACTATTGCGTTGAGATCCATGCCAGCTATTGCTTGTCCGTTCACCTTTATAATAGTATCTCCTGCCTTAATTCCCGCTTTACTCGCTGGACTTCCATCAATTGGAGCAATCACTATTACAGCCTTATCTTTCATTCCTAACTCTGCGCCAATTCCGTCAAATTCACCTGCAAGGCCTTGTTTGAAACTAGTATTTTGTGTTGGAGGCAAATACAATGTGTATGGGTCCCCTAGACTACTTACCATTCCTGAAATCGCACCATCAAGCATCTTCTCGGCGTTAATTGCTGTTTTATCGTAATAAAGTGTTTCAACCTTATCCAATACAACCCACATTCTGCTTGTGTCGCCAAACTGATCTGAAGGTGGAGGTTCTTTACTTGAAACCTGGATGTTAGGTTGGAAATTATTCCATTCTACGGCGATATTGGTAACACCGACATAATATCCAACCAAGAATGTGATGATAACAATGATGACTATTCGAAGTTTAGTTGAGTTTATTTTCATATTTTCCAATTTAGTCTCTTAAAACAATTGCCTTACTTCCTATATCTAGTAATACTTTTTTATTTTCCCATTCACGAATCTTTGTTGCAAGTTCGTCTGTTATTTCAAGTATTGGGAAACGTACTTCTTTTTTTTGCAAAGAGACAATTTCTTCATTTGAAATAATTACACCTAGGAATCCTGCTGCCCCGATGCTGTCGCCTTTAACTATGATATCACGAGAGATCGTATGAACCAAAATGATTTTTCCCTCTGCGCGACTGTCGAGATAATAAAGAGAATTGTTGGAGCCATCTTTATCAAATGATTCCTTCAAAACAAAAAGTGTGCCTTCCCCTGTTGAGCCGAGTGCTACGCCGTTTGTGACAAATGCATCATCCGTCTCAATGCGAATTTCTCTATTATTACACAAACTCACAGTGCCGGCAACTGGAGAAATCAACTCGAGAGAAGAGGGCGCAACATCAGTCCGTACAAATAAATCTCCTGTGTCTCGTTCATACCGAAGAATAATTCCTGAGATCTGACTGACGATTTTTCCTTTTACTTTACCAAACACACTCTTTCTCATTGCAATAACATCACCAGGATTGATTCGTTCTCCAGGACCTTTTTTGAGAGCTTTTTTTGCGTCTTGCCTGGATAACTTCAGTCCTTGCATGATATTCACAGATTCTTCTTGGGGGGCATCTTTTTTTGCAATTGTTTGATCGGGTGTTACAGAATCACCGACGGAAATGAGAGGGACAAAGCCTTCAGGAAGCTCTATTGGCAGCGCTGTCATAAATATATACTAATGTTAATCTCTTGAAACAAATGGAAGAAGTGCGAGATGTCGTGCGTGCTTTATTGCAATAGTCACTCGGCGTTGGTGTTTGGCGCACAGTCCAGATCGTGTTCTAACAATAATTTTACCTCGATCACTTACAAATTTTTGCAAACTTGCAACATCTGAGTACCATGGCTCTTTTTTCTGCGCACAGAAATAGCATTCTTTTGGTACTGTTATCTTTCGTTTTGGTATTCTTCTTTTCTCTGCCATACTATTATTTTTTAGAAAGGAATATCATCAGGTGCGACTTCTTCATCGCTACTTACCTCTGGTTCCTTTTCTTCAACCTGTTCTTTCTTTACAGGTTTCTTTGTCGGTTGTGCTTCTCTTGATTCCTCAGGTTCACTTGATTCTTCTGAGTGTGCCGTTTGTTGACTTGCTCCGGACTGTCTGTTGTCCAAAAGGATCATGTCATCAATCACCACTTCGGTCGTTGTTTTTTGCGTTCCGTCTTGACCTGTCCAATTTCTTGTCGTAAGTCTTCCTTCGACATACACTTTGCGACCTTTGGTCAGAAATTGACTACAAAGTTCAGCTAATTTATTCCAAGCAACTATTTTATGGAAATCAACTTCCTCTCTTTTTTCACCTGCGTCTGTTGTCCAAGAGCGATTTGTTGCAATTCCAAAAGTACAGACCCCATTTCCGTTTGGTGTATATCGCAACTCCGGATCACGTGTTAAATTTCCAATTAACTGTACTCTATTTAAGCTCCTCGCCATAATGTTAAAAACTAGTCCCTATTTTGTTCTTATTACCAAATGCCTCAATATACTAGCATGTTGAAAAATTCTTGTTTCCAAACCTTCAGGGAACGTCTCTCCTTCAAGTTGCATCATGAAGTAATGTCCTGACTCTTCTTTCTTGATTGGATACGCGAGTGCTTTCTGACCCCAATCATCCTCTTTTGTAACTTTTACTACTTTCCCGAGCCATTCTTTTACTTGCTCAAGCAATTTTTTTCGATCTGCTTCTTTAACGCTCGGCTTCACAACGATTACTAATTCATATGTTCTCATGAAGTGTATTTTACCATAGGTTTGAAGTTGAACTCAAGGGGTAGATTAGGATCCTATCTTAAACTCAATCACATCTCCATCCTTCACTATATAATCTTTACCTTCCATACGTGCTTTGCCGACTTCTCGAGCCTTCTTTCGTCCACCCGTTGAAACATAATCATCAAATCCGACAACTTCTGCTTTGATAAATTTTTTGATAAAGTCAGTATGAATTGCTCCCGCTGCATGTTGTGCATCAAGATTTTTTTCAATGGTCCACGCTTTTACTTCCTTCTCCCCCGCTGTGAGAAAAGAGATAAGACCAAGTTCCTGATATGCTTTTTGAATAAGTCGTTCCAAACCTGATGTTTCAAGTCCCAAATCTTTAAGATATTCTTTCGCTTCCTCATCGGATAGGGACGCAAGTTCGGATTCAATCTTGGCTGAAATTACAACAAATTTTTCTTTTTCCAAACTCAACATATCTGCATACTTCTGAATTATTTGTTCTGCTTGGTTCTGCGCATACATATCTTCTGATACGTTGAGGACAATAATTTCAGGTTTGTTGGAAAGTAAAAATAAATCATTGATTGTTGCTCTTTCTTCCTCTGTCAAAGCAATTTCAAATGCGGATTTCCCTTCATTGAGCCCCGTATATAATTTTTCAACTGCAGATTTTTTGACAGCATCAGTCTTAACAGCTTTACTTTCTCGTTGTTTCTCAACAGTCTGAAGATCCGCAATAATAAGCTCAGCACGGATAACTTCATAATCAGATTTCGGATCCACAGCCCCTTCTTTAATAACATCACCATCTTCAAATACTCTCACAACATGAGCAACAATCTTCACCTCTCTGATATGGGACAAAAACTTGTTACCCAACCCTGCCCCTTCGGATGCGCCCTTAACCAATCCTGCAATATCGACAAATTCGATAAGTGCATGCTTGAATGGAGGCACTTCCCCCATCTTCTCTTCTTCCTTGGTAATCTCCGCCAACTTCTCCAACCGAAAATTCGGCACAGGAACAATCCCCACATTTGGCTCAATCGTAGCAAAAGGATAATTAGCCGCCAAAGCCTGCTGTTTTTTCAACAAAGCATTAAACAACGTCGACTTCCCAACATTCGGCAGACCAACAATTCCAACACTTAAATTCATATCCCAACTTTCTCCATTGTCGAATTATACCAAAATTTCTTTATGAAATGTATAATCTAAGTTCTAAATCGAATTGCACCACTTACAGATAAGATGTAAGTGTATGCAGA
>JBEPUU010000038.1:0-9312 GCA_041691355.1 bacterium
CCGGCTATACAATTTTTTTGTTGAGGACAAATCCTTTTATGCTTTTCGTCATTAGAGCAACAGGTAAGTTGTTCCTCCTTTGAGAATATTCGCAAAATATCGCCCATCTTAATAGCTTTTGGATTTTTTGCGAGTGAATATCCACCAAACTTCCCCTCAGTTGCCTGAATTAAACCTGCATTTTTTAACATATTTGCCAAATTTCTCAAAAAGAATAAAGAAATATCATATTCCCGGGATATTTCTGTTAAAGAAACTAGCCTTTTCTTGTGCTCACCAGCAAGTTTGTCAATTAAAATAATTGCGTAGTCTTCTTTTCGCGAAAATCGAATCATATTATTTTTTATTTTTCCCCTCATCTCGTATAAATACTTCATACACAAAAATAATATACAACAAAGCAATCACCATATGGTAATTACTTATATCAACATGAAAATAATATATCGCAAGCGTTTCTAGACCTTCTGTTATAGCATCGACTCCTACAAAGATAATAAATACTTCTGTAATTCTAAAAATTCGTTTGAGAGAAATAAAATTAAGAAATTTTCGTATAATGAGTCCGCAAAGCAGCGCTACAAGAAAAGCTAATCCAAAACCTGTTAAATCTTCGGTAAATGTATAAAATAATCCATTAGTAACATTAAAGAAAATTCCTTCGCTTCCTTCTTTGAGAACAAATAGGAACGCGGTAAATGGCAAAAGCCAATATGATAATTTATATTGATTTACTTTTGATTCAATTTTCTTACCATCCTGATGTGAATAATGTGACAAGATTTTGTGTAAAGAGAAGACAGCATATGCAATAAAAATACTCGATAAAATAAACAACCATCCTTCGACTAAATCAAAAGAATCTTTCGATACATGTTTTATAAAAGTTGAGTCTGCGCTAAATACAACTGTTGCAAGCAAAAATATACTAATAAATCCTACAAATGCACCTCCAATAATACCCTTTGTTCTATGCAGATTAAATTTGCTTGAGATACTTAACAAAACACCTACAGTCAAAAAGGCTTCCAAAAATTCTCTAAATGCGACAATAAAAATCTGTATCATAGATACTATGCTATTATAAAATGTTCAACTCACACTAATCAAGTATGAGTTTTCGATTTATTTATACTATCTGCTACACTTTATATAATGTCAAATTCTATTTATTTTACATATATGGTTTATTGTGCCGATGGAACATATTATACCGGCAAGACATTTAATTTAGTCAGACGAATGAGACAACATAATGGAGAGTTAGCGGGTGGTGCAAAGTACACAAAAGCAAGGCGTCCTGTGTTATTAAAATATTTTGAAGAACACGACTCAAATAAGACAGCTGCTTATAGAGAATCTCAATTAAAAAAATTAACTCATAAACAAAAGGAGAATCTTTGCAGCGCTAAATAAGAGAGGGACTAGTTGCGTTTTTTTGCAGCTCTTTCTGCAAGCATTGTACGCTTTGTTTCTAGTCGCTTTTTTGTTTTGTAGGAATGAGTCTTTTTCTTTTTTCCGACTCCTGTGTCTCGTTTTGCCATATGTGTATTATATTATACATTATTTCCGCTCAACTACCAATATGAAAAATGCGCAACTTCGTATGTAGCTTCTAGTCTATGAAGGTCAATGCAACTCCACGTTTTCCGGCTCGTCCTGTTCTACCGATTCTGTGGATGTAATCGTCATATGTTTCGGGCGCATCGTAATTAATTACATGTGTGACATCCTCGATATCCAGTCCTCGAGAGGCAACGTCTGTTGCAAGTAACACTTGTACTTCATTTTTCTTAAATTGTCTTAAAGCAGTTTGTCTTTGACTTTGATTTTTATTTCCGTGAATTGCTGTTGCTGTAAAACCACGATGAACAAGTTCGTTTGTTAACTTCTGAATCCCCCATTTGGTTCTACCAAAAATAATAACTTTATCAAAGCCAGTTTGGATTAAGAGATCATGAAGCACTTCAACTTTATTTTTGCCTCCATTTAAACGTATGACATCTTGATCAATATTTTCGCCCGTTGTCTGTTTCTTTACTGAAATGGTTATCGGATCTGTAACAAAATTTTTCAAAACTTCCTTTGTTTTACCATCAACAGTTGCTGAGAAAAATAATGACTGACGAATTCTTGGAAGGAATGAAATGATTTGCTTTATGTCGTTAATAAACCCTATATCTACCATTCTATCTACTTCATCAAGAACAATATTTTGAAAAAGCATTAAATTTAGCTGTTTTTTATTTATCAAATCTTTAAGTCTTCCCGGTGTACCGATAACAAAATGCGGTCGGTGACGAAGGGCGTAGATTTGGCGTTTGATATCAACTCCTCCAACCAATGAGGCAGCCTCAAGTCCAGTGCCTTTTGCAAAAATGCGGAATTCATCCATGATCTGTATTGCAAGTTCACGTGTTGGAACAACAATCAAGACTCGTTGATTTTTATCCAAATACGATTTATTAATTAGTGAAACAAGAAAAGCGGCAGTTTTGCCAGTACCTGTATTTGCTATGCCGATTATATCGCGTCCTGCCAAAATTTCTGGAATTGCCTTTTCCTGAATCTCAGTAGGGATAGTATATCCATGTTCTTCAATATTGCGCTTCAATTTATCAAAAAGCGGATATGAATCAAAACTCACCCCTGTTGTTACAACTTCTAGAATAGGCTCACTAATTTTTTGCTCTATTGCTCTATTAACAAAAAGTGTCGGATCAAGTTTCTTGATAAATCTTTTTGGACCACGCTGAAAGTTACCTCTTGAGGCAAAATTATTACTGTTATTATTTCGATTATATGTATTTTTTCTCGATCTATTCATAATATTTTTATATGTATAAAAAATCAGTATTGCGCTGATATATCTGCTTAGGAGATAAAGTCATTTAGTAAGAAGATACATGTGGAAAAATAAAATAAGGTATCTTTTATCTTTATTGAAACTAAATCAATTATAAGCAGAAGTACCAACGCACTATCTGCAACTAAAAACAGTATAGCATAAATGAAAACTAACGTCAATATGCTATAGGCTATTATTAGTTTTATTTATACTTTTTCACTTTTAAATTTTCTCTTGAGCAGGCTGATATCACGCTTTGTGATGATTGAAAGGTCTAATTCTTCAGCTTCTGCAAGGGTGAACCATCCAAGCTCTTCGCATTTATCAGGTTCAAGTATTTTGGGTTCGCCCTTTACCAATTTACAAATATATGTTGGTGCTACCCAATGTTGGTGTTCCTCAGGAATAATATGGTCACAAACACCAAGAAGTTCCAATACTTCGATTTCTATGTCGTGCTCCTCTTTAATCTCTCTTTTCAGTGCTTTTTCGAATGTTTCGCCAAATTCCACACCTCCCCCCGGAATTTCCCATTTGCCTTGTTCATTTCGTGCTTTCTTACCACGTTTGGCGATAAATACTTTGCCATCTTTATCCAAAATCGCCGCCCCAACTCCTACACCAATATAATCAATTCCCTTTTTCATGAGACCATTATACCAAGAATATGACTAAATCTTGAAGACGAAGAATTGCTGGAGATATTTTTCAAAATGCTCAATATTTATTCCTTGGCTATGATAAGCAACATACATATCAGGGCGCAGAAGATAAAAACCTGTAGATCCAATTCCGAATTGATTGAATAACTCTTTATTTTCTTTAAGTATAGTTACATGAATCGTGTTACTATACTTCTCTGTGGTAAGACGCAGAATATCCTGCAAATTTTTATCATCACCAAAAAGGAGTAATTCCATCATTGTCGATGTAACATATTCTTGGATATTTTTTGTTTCTCCTTTTTCATTTTCAAACAGTATATACGGTAACCGATCACCTGGTTTGGGCGCGTGTTTAGAAAAATCTCCAAACGACGCATTTTTTGACAACGCATTGTGCTCATATGAAATTCCGATTTGAGAGACTGTTGAAAATATAAATTTTCGAGAAAAAGTTTTTTTTATAACGTTTTGTAGAATAAGTGGCGCAATGTATTTTGAAAAGACGGATTTGAGCGGATTATGACTTACGACGAGACTAAATACTCTATCTGTTGTTTCAACGAGTCTTTTGGCAAAGGGTAATCTCTCTTCGTTATACGTATCAAGAATGGCTGGATCAGCTTTTTTCTGAAGAACAAATGCCAATTTCCAGGCTAAATTGTATGCATCCTGAAGACCTGTATTCATCCCTTGTGCTCCAACGGGTGAATGAATGTGCGCTGCATCTCCTCCCAAGAAGCACCGGCCGAGCCTAAATTCCTTCACACATCTGTGATGTGAATGATATACAGAAATCCATTTGGGATCTGAAATTGTTACAGGAATTGTGAGGCGCTCTGAAAAATGAGCCTGTATATCTTCAAATGTTATTTTTTCTTTATTTGTTAATTCATCAGGAACTACACCAATAATTCTCCAAACATTATGTGCCAGTGGGAAAAAAGCAGTAAATATATTATTCGAGAGTGATAAATATACTTCCCTGTCTTTAAATATGGGAGATTCTACCTTGCAATCAAGTACATACAAAAGCTGATGATAAGTCGCACCCGCTAATTCGATACCTAGACCATGCCTCACAACGCTTCGTGCTCCATCAGCCCCGAAAACATAGTCAAACGTTATTCTATCTTCTTTTCCGTTCTTGTCTTTTAAAACTGTAAAGACAGATTCAGAATCCTGAGTAAATCGAACAAGTTCTGTTGACCATTCGACCTTTTTGTTATGTTTGTGAAGAAAATCATTGAAGACTTTTTCGGTTTTGGATTGCTCATGCATGAGAAGAAATGGAAATTCGGATAATCCTTCTCCAAGTTGTGCAAGTGGAATATGTCTTTGTATATTTCCTACAATATAATTGAGAGCCTTTGTTTTCTGTCCATTTTTTAAAAACTCATCGACCAAACCCATCTGCCGAAATACCTCAAGTGTTCTTGCTTGGACTCCAAGTGCACGAGATTCTTTCGCCGGATGATCATTTTTTTCAATAATTCGAAATGGAATTCCAAAAAGACTGAGCTGACAAGCCATCATAAGGCCAGTTGGACCAGCGCCGACGATAAGCACTTGAGCTTTTTGCATATACTATTATATAGTGAAGAATTTCACTTCGGCTGTCAACTGTTATAATGTTTGAAATTTTAAATGCGGGAAAACTATTTCTTTTTTGAGGGAGCTTTTTTAACTTTGGGAGTTTTTTCTTTTGCAGCAGCTTTTGCTTTTTTAGGCTTTTTTTCAACTACTTCTTTTTCTTCTTCTTGAACCTCATCTACAATTTCTTCAATTGTCTCTTTATCAATTTCTGATTCTAATGGTGCTATTTCAACAGAAACTGGTGACAAAAGACTAAGGATTTTATCCATTTTTGCATTAAGTGCGTCAAATTGAACTTGATAGTTAGATGAACTGCTCTGATTTCGGTTGTCTTCTCTTGATTCTCTTGGTCGGTCAAAACTTCTTCGCTCAGGCCTTGCAGAATCTGAACCTTTATTCATATCAAAACATCGTGAGCAAAATACATCTCGTCCCTGACTTGGACGGAATGGAATTTGGCAATTGTCGCCGCAGTTTGAACAAACTGCATCAAACATCTGTCGATCATTTGAATCTCGTGAATCACGACGATCAAAACTTCGATTTGAAGAGCTTCGCTGATCAGAACTTCGGCCTTCAGAACCTTGCTCATTTCTAAAACAATCTTTGCAAAGAACAGGTTTGCTTCCTGTTGGTCGGAATGGTACTTCACAAGCGTTGCCGCAATTAGCACAAGTTGCTTTAAACATCTCAGGGCGATCTTTTTGAAATCGTGGTTTGCCAAAACTTCGATTGCCTCCTGAACTATTTGATCTATTATAATTAGTCATGAACGCTATTATAGCATTTATTGTCGATAATAGCTCGTTTTTGTAGATATTGGTAAAAGTGATACAATACGACCATGCTTATCGATACAGTTACTCTTATTGTAAAAGCCGGCAGCGGCGGCAATGGTGCAGACACGTTCCTCACAAACAAAGGCGGACCCGATGGTGGAAATGGTGGTAATGGTGGAAGTATCTATGTCCAAGGATCAACCAACATTAATGATCTACGAGAATTCCGCTATAAAAAGAAAATCAGAGCAGCAGATGGAATTGCAGGAGGCAAACACAAACTTTTCGGTAAAAATGCACCTGATGTCACTATTCTTGTACCTCTTGGGACCTCTATTACAGATTCCAAGTATAACAAAATCTATGAAATAATTGATAATAAGAGACTACTTCTCATAGCACGCGGTGGTAAGGGAGGACGTGGCAATACTGAATTTAAATCCGCAACCAACCAAACACCTCACTATGCTGAATATGGCACACCTGGACAGGAAAAAAAATTACTTCTTGAACTGAAACTCATTGCTGAGATAGGTCTTATCGGATTACCAAATGCAGGCAAAAGCAGCTTATTATCCATACTTACGAATGCTACGCCAAAGATTGCTAACTATCCCTTTACGACACTGGAACCCAATATCGGTATGCTGGGTCAACACCCTATCGCAGATATTCCGGGTCTTATAGAAGGTGCAGCAACTGGGAAAGGACTGGGTGCAAAATTTCTCAAACACATAGAAAAAACCAAAATTCTTGTTCACTGTATTGAACTAACTGAAAGTAATGTGGAAGAAAAATATCAGACAGTCATCCATGAATTTGAAAATTTTAATAAAACATTGCTAGAAAAACCTGAAATAATACTTCTTACCAAAACCGATCTCGTAGATGAAGAGACTCTTAAAAAGTATAAAGATATGTTTAAGAAAAAAGGCAAACAGATACTTACCTATTCTAGGTTTGATCAAAAAAGCATCGAAACTCTACGAGATACATTAATTACACTTCTGGAGAAAGAAGAAGAGGCATAAAATTATTTCTGAGTTCAAACAAGATCAACGGGAAAAACCCAACTACAAATCCTAGAACCAGAAATGCAGCTGATTTTACATGTATATTTTTCTTGATGAACAACCATATAATACTGACAATAATTGCGAAGACATATGAGTAATGAAACTGCATACCCAAACCAAAAAGAAATCCTATGAGAAGAAAAGACAGAACAGAATTTTTTTCTGAAGAGTGTTATTCACCACTAATGATACTAATAAAACAGAAACCGGAAGCATCAAGTATGGATTCCAATACGATTGCGACTCTGGAATAAGAGCAGGCGTAATAGTGCAGAAGAAAGCAAAGCAATAGATAATAGGTTTTTCTTTACTATGAGTACTCAGGATACGTATTGAAGCTAGCAGAACCATTTATAACTTTTCCGTCATAATTAAATCGTGAACCATGACAAGAACATACCACCACGTACCATCTTTATCTTTTTCTAATGGCATGTATCTTATGCACATCATGCACACAGTAAACTTACATAATTCGTAGGGTTGAGTTTACAAAACTCATGTAATATAAATATTATGTTTTTATTTTTTGCATCACCTTTAGGTATAGGAATTTCAATTCTCATAAGTATTATAGGAACACTTCTCATACTCGGTCTCACAGGGATTTTTCACTAGAGGTTTACCCCTTGGTAAAGAAGTAAAATTTTTCAGAGCTGAACGTGTCGGTCCAGCCCCATTCTATCGTTATAACAGTACCTCATTCTATGAAGTTTATCTTTTAGGAAGGCTTTTAGGTAAATCGAACGAAGACTGAGAAGTTTGAGTTCGAATTAAATCATCTAATCTATATAGTCTGATTTAGTTTTGATGCTAGCTAAATTATGATATAATAAAACTAAACTAACTGGCCCATACCTACTTGCTATTACCCTAAACTGTTGTACGTATTTGAAAATAGAATTATCCTATAAGATCCGGTATATTCCAATATCTTAACACTAAGGCAATTTTTAGTTAACTAAATAGTATATGGTCACTATTTAAAACATATCTCTTTAATTTAGAAAAAGTTATTATGATTACATCAGTACTGATTGTTCATCAACATCTTATATTTGGGGGTGCAGAAAAATATACTCTCAACCTTGTAAACTCATTAGTCGATAAGGGTATTACTGTCACACTTATTACAGGTGATGGTCCACTTGCTCAATACGTTTCGCCCAAAGTTAATCATTATATAATGCCTATTAGCCGGCTACCTGATATTAAGAAACATACGGAAATTATGATTTATGAGATAGCTAAAAAACATAAGGTTCAGGTTATTCATACACAATGCCGCACTTCTATGCTTAATAGCCAACTTGCTCGGGCAAAACTACATATCCCTTTAATAACTCATGAACATCATATGTATAACCCTAACGAATATACTTATGCTGTTGAAGAACTGCAGAATGGTGCAGATAGAATAATTACCATTGGGCCTTATACAGCCCAAACACTTATACAAAACGGATTACAAAAATCTATAACACCAATTATTAACGGGATCAATATAAAGCAAATTCTTCCTATTTCTCAAAAAGAAAGAGCATTTGCGCGCTCATTACTTAATTTAAATAAATCAGATAAGGTGGTTGTTTGTATTTCCCGTCTTGAACCCGGAAAGGGAATAGATAAATTAGTTAAAGCCTTCGTTACCGTCACTCAAAAACTACCACAGGCTAAGTTACTTATTGTTGGCGATGACGCGACACAAGAAACACTATCCCAGATTACTCAAATTAGTAAACAATACAAACTAACTGATAAAGTTTTGTATTATCCAGGAGCGTATGATATTAGAAAATATCATGCAGTCGCTGATGTCTTTTGTTACCCTCCACTTGGAAAAGGTATGGCAGTAATGGAAGCAATGGCTGCTGGCCTACCAATTGTTGGGAAAAAAACTGTGAGAGAGCCCCTAGTTGTGGAAGATAATATAAGCGGATTAATGACGGAGCCATCAACTCAATATGCTATTGATCCTGATCAAATTGCAGAAAAATTAATTTATCTTCTGCAACGTCCGCATCTTTGCAAATCAATGGGAAAACGTGGCAGAAAGAAAATAATGACTGAATTTACTTTGCAAAGAGTTACTCGTCAAGTACTTAAAGTCTATAAGGATGCTCTCCTTGCCCACTCAGTCGCCAATATGCAAAATAATAAAACTGAAACCTATTTGCCTATTACTCTATAAATAGATCTAGCATTGCATTGAAGTAGTTAGTTGTTAAAGGCTGACAAGCTACGTCAAGTGGACCGGGCATTAAGGGAAGGATCACATAAAGAAAATAGGTATCATTATTAATAGAATCCCCGTCCTAAAGGACGGAGATTTTACTCCTACGTCATGATTC
>JBEPUU010000039.1:0-9284 GCA_041691355.1 bacterium
ATTATACCGTATACCTGTCAGGTTGATTCCAAGCATCTCCCCAAAATATCGGACAGACACTAACTGAAGAGATTAATGGCCCTCCATTATGAATCAGTTTGGGTGTAGCTGCGGCTTTATTAAGAGGTTTGATTGTTCCACGGAGAGGGACAATATTGATCAACTCAGCCGTAATCTTTTTCTGTACTGAAGTCATAAAAGGTAACTAGAATATACACCTTTTAAAAATAAAATGCTAGAAATAGGTGAAACTAAAAGCGCAGCAGGGGCGCACGGACTCGAACCGTGAAAAGCAGTTTTGGAGACTGCTGTGATAACCATTTCACCACACCCCTAAATTACATAAACTTGCGTTTAGTACCGTATATTGTAGCTTATTATGACTAATTTCTCCAGGAGTAAGTTTGTAGAGAGGATTTTTGAGGTTTATTTCAATTTATCTGTTTCTTTGTGATCAGTTACTTTTCGGCAATGTTTGCAGAACTTTTGTAGCACCAATTTCTCAGGTGTTTCCATTTTATTTTTTTGTGTGACATAATTTCTGTTCTTGCAGATCTGACACACAAGTCCTATTGTTATCCGATGTTCACCTTTTTTTGCCATATGATTTTTAGATTATACACTATGTGAGGCAGGAATGGAATATATAAACGTTGAGCCGACAATGGGAATCGGACCCATGATCTAGTCATTACCAATGACTTGCTCTACCACTGAGCCATGTCGGCAAACTTAGCTAGTAGCTTTTGGCAATTAGCAAAGACTTTTGTGCTGGGTGAGAGATTTGCACTCCCGTAGGCCATACGGCCGTCTCGTCTACAGCGAGGTGCGATTGACTGCTCCGCCAACCCAGCTCTTATTCTATTATACTATTTTTTGGAGCCGTCTGTCGGATTCGGACCGACGACCTGCTGTTTACAAAACAGCTGCTCTACCGCTGAGCTAAGACGGCGACTCCAGCTGTTTGCTTTTAGCCATTAGCTTTTCGTCGTACATGCAATTTTATCAGAGAAAAAGAGGTTGAGCAAGGCTTACTTGCACAGAAGGTAGTAAAAGCGCTCTTTTGATACGGCATTGGTTGGCATTTTTCCCAAAGTTACAAGCAGGAAGGTTATTGCACATCACCACGGCAACATACAAAAACGACCTCGTCCCATCAAGAATTTTCACTCCAGACGGTACCTTAGGGATGCAGAAGTAGAGAAAAATTAATACAACCAATCCCAGTATCAAAGAGCAACGTTAGTATATTTCTCGGCCTGTGAAAAGTCAAGATCTTGACAAGCATTCTTACATGTTTGAAAGCTTAGAAGCCTAGGAATGTTCGGGCGGAGGTGATAAGTGTAAGAAGAAGTGAAGAAAGTGAAAAGCCACCTATTGGAAAGTAGAAAAGTACAATAATGATCAGAAATCCAAGGCCGCTATTGCCAATTGCAAGATAGGAAGCAGCTGTTTTCTCAGGAAGTAAGAGCGCAAAGAGTCGGGATCCATCCAGTGGAGGTAACGGAATCAAATTAAGAATTGCTAGTAAAAGATTCCAGTTGATAATTGTCGCCAAAACAAATCCGCCAAATCCTGAGGTCTCAATCTCAAAAAAATGTTGGCCTGGGAAAAGTACATGAGCAAGTATGCTTGCAAGAATCGCAAGTATGACATTGGTCATCGGTCCTGCAAGTGAAACAAGTGCAAAATCTTTCATCCCATCGCGGAGGTTGAATGGGTCCACAGGAACTGGTTTGGCACCACCGAAGATAAATGTGCCGCCTGAACCGAAATAGGTGAGAACAGGCATAAGAATTGTCATGACCGGATCGATATGCTTGAGAGGATTGAGTGTCAATCTACCCAGTAATTTTGCTGTCGGATCACCAAGACGATAGGCGATATATCCGTGCATAATTTCATGCAAGATAGATGAAAAGATAAGAATAAGTATGCTGATGATTGCTAATAGAATTTCCATAACATTTGTTTTCTATTGAGATACGCTCGCTAATATGATATCATATCACTCTATGGCAATGAAATGTATGTACTGCGGCAAGGGAGTTATGTATGGACACAACGTGTCTCATTCAAAACGACGCACTCCACGAGTATTCAAACCAAATTTACATAGCACACGAGTAAAGACAACAACAGGATTTGTCCGTCTCAAGTTGTGCACAAAATGTCTCCGAACAGTCAAAAAGATTCAAGTAACTGAACCTG
This sequence comes from bacterium, assembly GCA_041691355.1. Lineage (GTDB taxonomy): Bacteria > Patescibacteriota > Microgenomatia > Levybacterales > UBA12049 > JACDET01. Next base: position 2,212 of record JBEPUU010000039.1, read on the forward strand.
TTGAAGTATCCACAGAAATTGCTCCACAAGTAGCTGCATAGATCAGAATCACGAATTAGGAAGCAAGAGTCAAGGGAAGTTTATTGTTTTATTTTTTTCTTCTATGGTGAGAAGTTGCTTTAACTTGAACGCGAATAAGTATTGATATAGCAATACCAGCTATAATTGCCATCAATACTTTTGTAAATCCAAGTATAGGATCTTTATTGATTGAGGTTATGGGAAGAAAAATAAGTGCAAAACATCCTTTTGACAAATCAAACAGAAGATTTGCCAATGCATCTAGTTGATCTTTGTTAAATCGACTTGAGAAAATATTCATTCCTATTTATTAAAAAGTTTGTTTATAGTATCTTTCATTTCAGGATAGCCGTTGAGAAAATCTTTTATATTCATGATATTTTTCCCTTCAACCTGTAGTTTGTTCTCTGGTAAAAATTTAACCATTTTTTCTTTGACCTGCCCTTCCATAGCCGAAAGGCGAAGGAGGGTCCATACAGCTGGCCAAGGATAATAAGCTCGAATTTTTCGAGCAATTTCCAATTTCAAATTACTAATTTCTAATGGTTTAAGAGTTTCAAATGCTGAGAGATCAATATATCCATCTTCTCGAGTAAATTGTTTGGTATATGTTGCACGTGATTCGTCTTGGGGGCGAGGTTTCATTTGTTTGAAGTTTTTAATAACAGGGATAATGATTTCGCCACCGAGTTTGTTTAGCTCGGTCAGTAGTGACTCTGTCGTTTCGTCAGGTCTCATATGATATTCTGTTTGTGCAAAAATAGCTCCAGTATCAACTTTCTCTGCCATTTCAATAACAGTTACTCCTGTTACCGTATCTCCGTTAAGAATTGCAAACGGGGCAGGAGATGATCCGCGATATTTTGGTAGCAAAGAATGATGGATATTTAAACTCGCATATGTGGGCACTGAAAGAAGGGTTTTGGGTAAAATAAGTCCGTAATCTTCAACAACAAAAAAATCAGGATGAAGAGCAGTAATAGAATCAATTGATTCCTTATCGAGTTTATCAACTGTTAACAAAGGAATGTCATTTTCTTTTGCAAAAAGCTTCATTGGATTCGGAGTTATGCGACCTCGTTTATCAGGTCTATCGGGAAGCGTAACTATATGAGAGAGTCCGAGATGTTCATGTATAATTTTTGCTCCAATGAGTGAAAATTTTGTGTTACCGAAGAAGACTATGGTTATCATTATTAAATTTCTATTTCCTCAAATTCAATCTCACCTTTATCTGTTTTTATTGATTTGTAGAGAGGATTTTTTTGTTCGAGAACGCGTTTGGGAAAGAGTGTTCCGTTGAGATGATCCACCTCATGTTGAATAATAGTTGCAAGAAATCCATCAAACATTTTTTCGTGCTTTTCACCTGTCTCGTCCTGATAGGAAAGAGTAACACCATACGGCCTTTTTACAACGCCCCAAATGTCTTTGAGAGAAAGACAGCCTTCCAACTGAATGCCTTTATCACCTTTAGCTTTCTTTTTGGCTTGCGAAGTTTTGTGGCTTTGTTTGATTTCTGCAGGTTTTTGTACAGATTTTTCAAATGTTTTTTTGATAACAGGATTAATAAATGTCAAAAGTGGAGCCTTGGGATCTTGTTTGACAATAAATAGTTGAAGAGATTTCCTAACTTGCGGCGCAGCAAGCCCGACACCTTCCGGGTCGGTTTGGCTCATAAGTGTTTGCTCCATTTCTTTAAGCAAAACTTTGATAGATTTATCTATTTTTTCGACCGGCTTTGCTGTTTGTGAAAGAACTTGATCCGGTGCTTGGACAATTTTCATTGTTGCCATTATACCTCATGTAGGACTCGGAATAAAATACCTCGTACAAGTCTATTGGCTTGTGCGCCATTCTTCCAAGCTCTTTTTAACTTCACTATCAGTTGGATTAAGGGTTTTAATAATATAGCTATATGTATCAATTGCTTTTTGTTGCAAAGCAGGATTCACTACTTTACCATTTTTGTCGATAGCTTCTTGATGATAGAACAACCCAAGTGCAACATATGCCTCGGTATAGTCAGGTTTGAGTTTGATTGTGTTGGTAAGCATTTGGATTGCCTGAGAAGTTTGACCGGCTTGGCCGTATAATACACCCTGGTTGTAAGCAATTTTTGCATCGGTTGGTGCAAGATTTTTTGCTGTGTCAATTGCCTGGATTGCCGCTTGTAAATATGATGGCGCATCAGCTGTATCGCTTGCAGAAAGTGTATAGAAAAGACGAACTCGGTCTTTCCAATAGACAACATCATTGGGATGATGAGTAACTACGTCATTACTCAATGCAATTGCGTTCTTTGCCACCAGAGCTCCATGAGCGGTGTCTTTTTGACTATACAGTCCGGCACTTAATGCTGCCAAATTAATTGAAAGCTCGTCCTCATAAACTGGTTCATGTGGCTCCATTTGTACAGCTTGTGAGAGCTGTGGATATGCTTGTTGGAACTGTCCGACCTGGTCAAGATTGTTCCCAAGTCCGTAGGCAATATCAGCTTGTCGATACCAAATGAGACCGATTATCATCCATCCGGCAATGCCGATAAAAATGATAATACTGGTCCACTGATAGGGATTAACATGGATATCTTGATGGCGAGTGCTTGCAAGGGATGTATGTCTAGGGAAGGCAAAACGGCGATTTTCATCAAGCAAGCCCAAGAGCATAAATACAAATCCGGGTGCTACAAAAAGGTAGAGATTCATAATAACGACAGAAAATCCAAAAAAGTTGGTAATCAAAATTGAGAGATATCCGGTGACCAATCCGATAACCAGAAGAGTTGTTGGAGTAGATTTCGCATACGCTTCATAATATGCGACTTTGTCTTTTTTGCCAGATTTATTGACAAACCATTTGCTTGCCACAAAAAGAAATATCCCTAAGAAGCCCAGATATGTTCCCAGTCCAAATATACCTGTGGTCGCAAGATAATTGAGATATTCGTTGTGAGCTTTGTTATACAGATAGTCCCATTCAGAGGTGAGATTGTGTGAAGGGGACTTATATTTATAGTAAGCAAATGCATATGTCTCAACCCCTGTTCCAAAAAGCGGATTATTCTCCCAAGCTTTGAGTGCGCCGTTCCAAACTAAAAGCCTGATATCGCCAGAATTTGTAATACCACCACTTGTAATCGCTGCCGAATTTGCAGCAGTTGCCTGTGTCGCCACAACTGCCTGAGCAGATTTTGCTGTAAGTTGCGGAAGCGTATATTTATTAAAAGAGCCAAGTGGACTACCGAAAACAAAGCTACAAAGCACAAAAATAATATTAATTATCATAAGTACTTTGAAAAGATATTTTTTTGGAAAAAGATTTTTGTAATAGATTGCTGCCCAGAATATGATATTAACAATCCAAAAAGCCAGAAAACCTGCTCTTGTGGAAGAGTAAATTTCTAAAAGATAAAAAAGTATACTTAATGCAAAAAAACTCAGTGAAGTAAGAAGTTTGGCCTTGTTTTTCAAGCCGTAAGCCAGCAAAATAGGCAATAAAAATGCCATATATGCTGCAAGCCATTCAGGTTGTCCAAGTGTTGAAAATGTGCGGATTGTTGGCTTGAAAGCATCTGTCCAGCATGAAGTATCAAGTGACCCTCGGAACATAAGACACGTTGGATCTGCTCCAAAATGAGAAGGGAATCCCCACAATGCTACGCAAAGTCCGGAAAAAAGACTGACGAGTAACGTGCGAAGAACTTGTTTGATCTCCAAATTACTAACAAAGGCATAATATAACATGACATAACAAATTGTAGATAAAAGCCCACCGTTGAAACGTGAGTAATAACCCCACCACGAGATATGTTGATCAAGCGAGAAAATACTAGAAATAATTTGTGAGGCAAGAAAAAGAAGCAACAAGATATCAATTGGCGTTCGTTGAATAGAAAATTGTTTTTGAGTAACCATTTTGGATATCCATGCAGTTGCGATAACGACAGTAATTCCAAAAGTGAGCCACATTTTATTAAGTTCAAAGAGTTCTGAGGTGTTGCCTGCAAAAACAAGCGGGACAAGAAAAAAAAGTGCGTAGAAGGAATATTCTATAACGCGATTACAGTAATTTATTAATTTCATTCCGAAGTATATCCAAATCCTATCATATTGGCAAAACATGAGCAAGCTGTTAGAATGAGGGTCGTACAAGCTCGGTATTTATTTGATTGTGTGCCGTGGTCGGATACGAAATTTTTTTTTGTTTTCAGTTCACACGAATCTAATTAAAAAGTAATAAAGGTGTTCAAGTTGAAAACTGCAAAAATATTGCATCCTCCCTTTACACTTCAATACATGCTCTAACTATATGAATTTAAATGTAGCTAACAAATTTTTTAGTTTATTTTCCCATGATATTGGTATTGATTTGGGTACTGCAAATACACTGGTGTTTGTGAAAGACAAAGGAATCGTGATTCGCGAACCATCAGTTGTTGCCAAACACAAAAAAACAAAGCGAATTATCGCGATTGGAACTGATGCTAAAAAAATGCTTGGTAAAACCCCAGCGTCAATTATAACGATCCGACCTCTTCGTGGAGGTGTTATCTCAGATTTTGATGCAACTGAGGCAATGATTGCCCATTATATTAAGCAAGTGCATGAGATGGGAAGAGCATTGCCACGACTTCTCGCTCGTCCAAAAGTTGTTATCGGAATTCCCTCATCAGTCACAGAAGTAGAGCGTCGAGCTGTGTGGGAGGCAGCACTAAGTGCCGGTGCAAGAGAGGCATATCTTATTGAAGAACCGATGGCTGCTGCGATCGGTGAAGGTATTTCTGTTTTCCAATCAAAAGGAGCCATGGTTATTGATATTGGTGGGGGGACAACAGAGATTGCTGTTATTTCTCTTGGTGGAATTGTAGTCGGACGATCATTAAAATTGGCAGGAGATGATATGGATCTGTCGATTTTGCATTACATTAGGCTCAAACACGGACTTCTTCTTGGAGAACGAACTGCAGAGGATATCAAAATGAAAATTGGTAGCGCCTACAAAAAAACTGTACGCGCGAAGGCTCCAGCTCTAAAAGGAAAAGAAGATGTGGAAAAAGAAAAAAGTGTTGAAGGAAATCCACATCTTGAAAAATTAATGATCGTACGTGGTCGAGACATTGAAACAGGATTGCCACGCAGTCTTAAAATTACAGAGTCTGAAGTGCGTGAAGCCCTTTCTCCAATTTTTACACAGATCACTCAAGCTGTTGCAGACGTGTTGGAAGAGACACCTCCAGAACTGCTTCCTGATATTTTGGAACAAGGAATTTTGTTAACAGGTGGGGGAGCACAACTTGCTGGTCTTGATCAATTATTGGCAGAACGGATTCATATGCCGGTTGTTGTTTCAAACGACTCACTCACCTCAGTAGTCCGAGGCACCGGAAAAGTCCTAGAAGACGATGCACTTTTGGAACGAGTGAAGGTTATTGGGGGATTGAGGTAACCTTTCAGAGGGTTGGCAAAAGGCTGTAAGTCGATTACAATAGCATGTATGAAGCGTGTCAAGGCTATTTTCCCGATTTTTTTCATTCTTCTTATTATTTCCATCCTCATTTTGTTTTTCTCCCAAAATCCGTTGACAGGAATTTTACAAACAATTACATTGCCAATTCAACGTTTGGCATTTGTGACAAGCTCCTCGTCTGGTTTGGCCAATTCATCAGCAGAACAACTTCGGGAGGAGAATAATCAGTTGCGAGTGCAGTTGGCGCAAATGCAGGAATTAAAACGCGATAATCAAGCACTTCATGATCAATTCGAGACCACAACTCCGCCGTCGCAGAAATTGTTGCTCGCAGATGTAGTTGGCACACAACAAAATGCTCTTATTATTAATAAAGGTCAAAGTGACAATGTTCATATTGGTTCAGTAATTGTCGTTAAGAACAATCTTATTGGTACTGTTAGTAAAGTAACGCCGCATCTTTCTCTCGTCATGCTTTTGACTGATCCTTCAACATCATTTACTGCTCAAGCGGTGAAGACAGGAGCAGATGGTATTATCAGATCACTCAACGGCGGAACTGTTATTTTTGCAAATGTTGTTTTGTCGGACAAGCTTGAGAATAACGATATCATCCAGACAAAAGGTGATCTCAATTCTCAAGGACAAGGATATCCTCCCAAACTCATTGTGGGCAAGATAGTTTCTGTGGATAAACAAGCAAGCAGTCTGTTCCAGTCCGCGAAAGTCGAGAGTTTGGTAGATACTTCCCATGTGCAAATGGTGTTTGTTATGGGGGAATAATTGTCCATTTTTCAGGTTCCATTTTCGATTTATTTTCAATTGGTTAATTGATAAATAGACAATACAATGGCAGATGGAAAATGGTCAATGGAAAATATGATAATCTTTTTATTTATTTTATTATTTATTTCAGTTCTTCTTGAAGGAACGGTAACGGCATTGCCGCTCGTTCTCATCTGCCTTATTTGTATGACAATTGTGATGAGAGATTCATTTATTTTTTTACCAGCTTTTATTGCTGGCATTTTGCTCGATGCATTTGCTCTTCGAACAATCGGTGGAGCAAGCATTTTTCTGTTACTTTTCGTTTTTCTTATTCTTTTGTATCAAGGAAAATATGAGATTAATTCCTACCCATTTGTTTGGATAGCATCGTTTGTGGGATCATTTTTGTTTCTTATGATGTTCGGCTATAGTAGCGCGTTGGTGCAGGCTATTGTTAGTGCAGTTATAGCTGTATTTTTATTTGCGCTCATGCGGTACACGAGTCAAAAATTTTCACTTTAGAATTAAAATTATTTATGAAGCATGGTTTTGCATTTGGGGATCACATCAAAACAGAAAAAATAAAAAGACATCATTACGAAGAAGAAGCTAAACCTCTTCGTCTTAGATGGTATTTATTGCCGGCAATTCTTGTTGTGGCAGGACTTGTTTTGGTCTTCAATCTTTTTTCGGTACAAATTATTCAAGGGAAATATTATCAAGGTCTATCAGATTCCAATCGCATCAGAACACAAGTTATTCCAGCACCACGTGGTGTCATTTTTGATCGTAACGGCGATGCGCTTGTATATAAC
>JBEPUU010000040.1:0-9161 GCA_041691355.1 bacterium
ATAAGAGACAGTCTTACGACCCAGCACAATTTACCTTTTTCATTAAAAACGTATCTGTACGCTGTCGTCTATAACGAAGGGATGTTACAGACAATTCTTGCAGCGATTGGAATGGCTTTATTCTGGTTTGATAAAAAAATACGAGGAAGTCTGCGTATGGCTTCAATTGCACTTTTGGCTCCATTCTTTTTTAATATTTTAGCTTTATATTTAGGCCAATCAGTGCTTTTTATTCAAGGATTGAATGGTAATTCATGGTTTAATGTTCGGTACGGACTTATGATGGCACCAACAATTGCAATTTTTGTTGGATATTTGGTCTACAGATTAAAAGCTATTAGATATGTATTAGTATTTCTTATTCTTTTTGTGATGTTTTTCTCGTTCGCAAATCGTGATGCTGTGGCAATTGATGATGCAGTTTTTGGTGCAAGTGGAAAGAATGTATCAGAGGTAAGTGGCTGGTTGCACATTCATGCAGGCAATACTCCTGGATTTGTGTTAATTTCCGTTGCTTCTCATGATGCTATCATCTTTTCATCTGGGCTACAAATGAGCCGTTTTATTCATGAAGGTACGGGAATTTATTGGACGCTTGCAACAACTCATCCTGCACGGTGGGCACGATGGATTATTTTGAGAACTAATGATCCTAATGACCAAACATTCAGAATTTTACAGAATAACCGTGAATTCAAAAACGATTATACAGAAGTAGATCACTATCCATTTGCTGATGTATATGAGTTAAAGCCTCAATATGTAAAAGGTCTGCATACCAAACCTTTTAACAAAACATGATTTATGGTGACAATAAGGTATAATGAAAAGGTGATGAAATTTTCTAAAGACGAAGTATTATTTCTTCTTTCTACATTTTTATTCGGAATATCTGTAATGCTTATTGTCTTCAAATTTATAAGCACGCCACAAAAAGTAAGCACAAATGTAGAAATTCCTGCTAAACACTGGCAACTCGAATCAATAGATACAATGAAATATTCCAGAGACCAAGCACGTGTAGGTCTCACAAGTTCAATATATATTAATGAAGTGAACAGCCAGGTTGCAGCGATCGCCCAGACTGGGGCTAATTATGTTGCGATAGATACGCCATATGATGATGAGTTCCTTCCAGTTTTGAAATTATGGGTTCATGCAGCACGAGCAAATGATCTTCATGTATGGTTCCGTGGTAACTGGGCAGGTTGGGAACAATGGTTTAATTATTCTCATATTGATGAGGCTACCCATATAGAAAAGACCAAACAATTTATTCTGGACAATAAAAATCTTTTCCAAAATGGCGATATCTTTACGGCATGTCCTGAATGTGAAAATGGGTATAAATTAAATCCGGGCAATACTCAACAGGTACTAGCGTTTCGTAAGTTTCTTCTCACAGAGACATCAATGGAGAAAGATACATTTGCATCAGTTAATAAAGATGTCTCAGTTAACTATATCTCTATGAACGCGGATGTAGCCCGGGCGGTAATGGATAAAGAGACAACACAAGAACTTGGAGGAGTTGTGGTGATTGATCATTATGTTCAGACTCCAGAACAATTGGCGAGTGATATTTCGGCAATAGCAGATCAAAGTGGTGGAAAAGTCGTTTTAGGTGAATTTGGTGCACCCATTCCTGATCTGCAAGGAAATATGACTGAAGCTCAACAAAGAGATTGGATTGAAAGTTCTTTGCAACTTCTCTCTGTAGATAAAAATCTCATCGGTGTTAATTACTGGGTGAACGAAGGTGGCTCCACAGGATTGTGGCGACTAGACGGTTCAGCTAAACCTGCAGTGAGAGTTGTCACCGATTACTTTAAAGATTAAATATACTTATAAGACTTCTAACTTTAATTTGTTCCTTGTGAAATCCTTCCCTTTTAGCCTCATAATAGGCCTAAAGTAGTAATAAGAGCAAAATGAAATTGCCTATTGACAATACTATATTAATATAATATAATCCCATATAGTTTAAATATAGGTCTAATAAAAAGACCTCCGAAAAACTTTATGAAAAAAACAATTGCACTTACATCTATTACAGGAATGCTCTTTATGAGTGTTGCTCTCCCTGCATATGCAGACCCAGTTCCTACATTTGGAACATGTCTTAATCCACAATGGAATCAAACTCAAGTAAACTATGGATCAAATCACGGAGTTGTAAACGTTGGTACTTTTGAAGGAACCGACACTATCTATTCATCAAACGGAAATGTCTTACAATGTCTTTGTACTGGACAAGGTCTTGGTTACCAAACAAATTGGTTAAAAGCCGCTAACTATTCAAGCAGTCAAATTGATTACCTTAAAGCTCAAGGATGGATATACATTCCAAGTGGTTCTGCATGGGGTCTTGAGGATAGTGCTTATCTTGCACAAAATAGTTCATACTCATGTACATCTTGTACACCAACTCCAACACCTGAAAATTCACCTACACCTACAGTTACACCTACAGTTACGCCAACTGCTGGTCCAACAGCTACACCTACACCAGGTCCAGCTGCTACACCAACGCCTGGTACACAAGTTGGTGCTGCATCTGCAAACAACACACTCGCATCTACTGGTAACTGGTTAATAATTGCTGGTGTATTCCTCGCTGGAGTTGCATCCCTTGCACTTGGGGTGATCTTAAGAAAGTTTAACAAATAACTTTTTTAAAACTCCTATGAAAAAAATACTCTCTTGGTTTTTCATCCTACAAAGTCTTTCTCTTTTGACAGTCGGCGCGTATCAATTATATTTGCATGAAAGTCCGACGCTTTTATCGTTCAGCAATTATAGTTATGCCCAACAAAATCATGTACAAGGCTTAGCACCAACAAATATTGCTATTCCCTCTCTAGGTATCAACTTGCCTATTTATAAATCAACAATCGTAAATAATGTTTGGCAGACAAACGATCTTGGTGCATCATATCTCACCTCATCGCCTACACCAGGAGCCAAAGGAAATAGTGTTATTTATGCACACAATTGGACAAGTCTTTTTGGTCCATTACAAAACGCCAAAGTAGGTCAAAAAATCGTAGTTACCTATCCTGATCATACTAAAAAAACCTTTATAATTGCATATACATCTATAGTTTCACCTGATCAATCATCGATTCTTGCGCCTTCAAAGGACAAACGTATAACTCTCTATACATGCACAGGACTTTTTGATTCCAAACGATTTGTAGCAGTAGCAATTCTCCAAAGCTAAAAAAAAGCTCCACACATTGCTGGGCAGAGCTTTTTGAAAAATACACAACTGGTTGTTATTGAAGTGTATTTGATGATCCTGTTACATTAACGGTTACGTTAGAGTGAGAATCACCCGTAACGATAGCGCTAGTTCCCTTTGTGTTAAAAACAGAAGAGTTATCTCCTGATCCAGCTTTTGAATTTACACCTGTAACGATGAAATTCCAAGCTTCTTGAACAACATTTGAAGAACTATTTTTTGTCACTTTTACACCATTTGATGAAAAAGCGCCGTTATTCTTAACATTTACTGTTGTATTTGAATCACAACCGCATGTGGTGTTAACAGTTGCGTTATTAGATGATCCACCTACAGTCACATTGACATTACTAGTAGCATTACCAGTGCTAATAATATTATCCCCACCTGTATTAAAAGCGGAAGTGTTGTGTCCTGTGTTTGCTGTAGAGTTAACGACAGTGATAACAGTTGATGAGTTACTCTGAGTAACATTGGTTCCGCTAGTATTATTAACGGTTACATTACTGTGTGAGAATGCACCGTTTCCGGTTACATTTACATTTGTACTTGCAAATGCAGCTGGAACGACTGCTCCTAAAATAATTGCAGTAGATGCAACAGCTGTTGCTAATCTTGATTTTAAATTCATTTCTATTCACCTCCTTTCATAAAAAAATTCATAAAAGTAATTTCATATGTACTATGATTTCTGAAAGTTTTATATTTTGATAGCCTGTAAATTATATTTATTGTGATGTTCCTTTAATGAAGTGCGGAATAGATGCTTTTTTAAAACACGCAGATTTTATAGGCTGAATTCTGCACTTCTAAGAACCCAGCCTAAGCAAAAAAAAACCTTTTGAATTCTTCCAAAAACAGAATTCAAAAGGCTAGATAATTTCTACTTGGGCAGATAGTCATTTCGTTACTATTAGGATAAAATAATTGTTCTGCTTTGTCAATTGATATAAAAATAATAAAACTATATCAAAGTGTCTGATTTGCAGGAAAAACTCACTTATTCGTTAACGCTAAGTGTACAATGAAGCCCGATATGATCGGAGAGATAGCTTTTTTTACCATCTCCTATTACTTCTTCTTCGACAAAAACGTGATCTGTTGCGAGCAGTTTAATATTTTTTGCTTTGCAAAATATATAGTCAATTCTGCTTGATGCAACAGCTTTAAAGTAAAATCCTAATCGCTCTTTATAGTATGTTGCCGTTTCATCTTTTGCAAAGACATCAATCGCATTTGTTTTTCTCAAAAATTCCACATAGAAAGAGGAATGTTTTGCGATATTAAAATCTCCTGTCATAATAGTCGATTGACCATCTTTTGCATAATTATTAAATATATTTGCAGCTTCAATAGATTGTCCTTGTATTAGAGAATAATATATATTTTTTGGAGTCAAATTATGTTCGATATCAGAAGTAAGATGCGTCGTGCAAATTCTGAGTGGAAAAGACTCTATTGTTGAAGAAAGTACCCCGTTTTGAGCAAGTTTTGTATGAAAAGGAAAACGAGCCTTTTTAGGAATCGAATAAGTAGTGAATTCTGTATTGGTAAGTGGAAGTTTTGAAAAAATTGCCAATCCACCTTTTGGTCCCAATGGATTCTTCTGATAACTGATATAAGCAAAAGAAGTAAGAGCTTTTTGAAAAATAGAAAGATGATAATACATAAAAAGCTCTTGTAGACACACAATATCATAATCACTTTCATTTATAATTCTGCCTATTGCCTTATAGCGGTTTTTTATATTTGGTGCAAAAAGAGGTGTGCCAAGCGTATTAAACGTGAGAATTGACAAATTTTTTTGCTGGTTTTTATCTCCCATAGATGTATTGAAGTTGAAAAAGATTCTATAAAATTATAACATAGAATCTCATGAAAAAATTTTTTGGCTACTTTTTTTCTGTATTCTGCCTAACGGTAATTGTGCTGGCTGCATTTGGATATTTTTATGGTTTTGATTTAACAAAATCCATAAATATCCAATCTCCTATTCCTGATTTCTTAATGCTTACTAAAAATGATCAAGTAACGTTACTTGATTTTTGGTCTCCTGTCGTACAACAAATCCATGGTGATACAGGTGATCTTACTGATTTAACAGCGCAATCAGTTCTCATGTATGATTTGACGGATAATAAAATTCTTTATGAAAAAGATCCTACTATTCGCCGTCCAATGGCGTCTCTCACCAAAATTATGACTGCGATTATAGCGCTGGATAACAAAAAACCAGATGATGAGTATGTTGTTACCAGCGATGATATTGTTGGACAAGACAGTATGGGAGTAAGTAAAGGGGAAACGTATGATTTTCAGGATTTATTATACGGATTACTTTTACCATCTGGCAATGATGCTGCTGAAGTATTTGCACATAATTATCCATCCGGTAAGGCGGGATTTGTTAAGGCAATGAATGATAAAGCTAAGGCACTTGGTATGTTGAATACAAGCTACTCAAACCCCTCAGGTCTTCAAGGAGACGGCGTACAGTATACAACGGCGTATGACTTACTCATTGCCACCAAATATGCGCTTGAGCAGTATCCACAGTTCTCTCAAGCAGTAGCAACTGCAACATATGACATTCTCGAAACGAATCACCATAAAGCACTAAGTCTTGCGAATGAGACAAATCTTCTCACAACATACCCCGGTGTAAAAGGAGTAAAAACTGGATATACTCCTGAAGCAGGTCTCTGTCTTGTAACCTACCTTGACTATGGAGGTCACAAAATCATCGGAATTATTTTGAATAGTCAAAATCGTCGTGGTGAAATGAAAGAACTTCTTGATTATTCTCTTAAAACTGTCGAGATAACGCCTCCTCCTTATCAAGATGATGAATAATTTCTAGTAGCTCATGCTTAAATTTGGAGTCGTGTGCTGATCAATGCTATAATAAAAGCATGAATTATTTTAGCTCTCTTGACGGCATTGATGATATCATTGCAGGATTTCTTATTAATCAAACATACCTTGCACCGATTATTCTTCTTGTTCTTGAAGAAATGGGAATTCCCCTTCCTTTTGCAGATATCGTTATCGCATATACAGGGTATCAAGTTGCTCTTGGAAGAATTCCTTATTTGATAGCATTTATTATTTTACTTATATCAGATGTTCTGGGCGCAACAATTCTCTATCTGCTCGCAAGAAGATATGGAAAAATGATCGTCAAGAAATTTGGAAAGTATATTGACCTTGATCTGAACAAGCTTGATACTGTTGAGGGAAAATTTAGAAAGTATGGACCGATTGCGATTATCATCGGTCGCCATATATATGGATTTAAAGTTCCAATTACACTTTTTTCTGGTATCTCAAAGATGAAGTATAGTACGTTTGCTCTGAGTGTTATTGTCTCTGATAGTTTTTGGATTCCTTTTTATCTTTCATTAGGAAAAAAGCTCGGACCAAAAACAATAAAATTATTTCACGATTATCATTTTAGTCACTGGTTCTACCTGCTACTGTTGATTCCAATTATTTTGGCTTTACTCCCCTTCTTCCTAATGCGAAAAGGAAATTCACAGAAAAAAACCTAACATTTTTTCTATCTAAAACCTATGTTTAAAGAACTATTACTCGGTATTGTTACAGGAATTGGTACGTTGGTAATTTTTATTATTGTTATTATTATTGTTCAGCATTATGCGCTTGCTCAAAATAAAGCAAATTCTCCCGTTCTTGAAACAAATAGAACAATGATAAAGAAACTGCCGGATGATATTACAAAACAAATAAAAACCGCAAGTCCGACGGCCACGTTTCGCGTTCCGATCCTTCTATATCACTACATTGAAAATATTCAAAATAAAAAAGATAAATTACGAGTAGAACTTAACGTGCCACCGGCTGTATTTGAACAACAAGTAGTAACACTTCAAAATGCCGGTTTTACCTTTATGACTGCCAAAGAATTGGGCGATGTGCTTGACGGCAAAATGGCAATGCCACCAAAACCAATTTTACTGACATTTGATGATGGTCATTGGGATTTTGCCACTGATGTTCTGCCGATTTTGGAGAAATATCATATCAAAGCTACTGCGTATATTATCACAGGATTCATCGGTGGATCAGATTTTATGACGTCTGACCAATTGCAAAAGGTGATAAACAGCGGACTTGTTGATGTGGGAGCACACACAGTCGATCATATCTCACTAAAAGGTAGAAAATTGGCAACAGTACAAAACGAAGTTGATCAGAGTAAAAAAACACTTGAACAGACATATCATATAGATGCTGTCTCATTTGCTTATCCCAATGGCTCATTTGATAAGCAAGCAGTACAAGTGGTAAAAGATGATGGTTTCTCGACCGCCGTCTCTACTGTTGCGGGTATTGAGCAAAATCAAACAAATCGTTTTTTTATGTATCGTTTAAGGGTAGGATACAGAACAGGCCAATCCCTTCTCATGTGGCTAAATCAAGATTCCTTCGAAGCATATTAAAAAGTAATATTTATTTACCAAGTCCTACAAGGAGTGCTCCACCTATCATTAATAGGGTACCTAAAATTACTGTAAGAGTAACTTTTTCTCGTAAAATAAGAATAGAAAGCAGTAGTGTTAACGCAAGGCTTAATTTATCAATTGGTGCCACTTGGGAGGCATTACCTATTTGAAGTGCTCGGAAATAAAACAACCATGATAGTCCTGTTGCTAGTCCTGAAAGAATAAGAAATAGCAGAGAAAATTGTGAAATATTTGAGATTTGTTTAAAAGTCCCCTGGTACAGGACAATCCCCCATGCAAATAAAAGTATTACAACCGTTCTTATAGCTGTTGCTAGATTGGAATTAACGTCATGAATTCCAATTTTAGCCAGAATTGCCGTAAGTGAAGCAAAAAAAGCAGATAACAAAGCATATATAAACCAACTCATTAATTGATTATAACATTATGAATCAATAACTCACGAAATCTCATTTGAATTCTAACCATGGCTTCCCAGCTAAACTCGTCTTAGTATATTAAGCGAGGGCATGAGAGTCTTTATTAATTATTGATTGTATATTATACTAGACTTGTTTTATTTGTTTACATTTTCATGATTATTACGAAATCCACTCCTTATACAAAAGCTGAAATTTATAAACTCCAGGAAGTATTTGATACTTACATTAAAACGGTAATTGATATTCAAAATAACATATGTTCAGCGGGCTGCGATAGACATTTTGAGTCGGAAAAACTTTTATTAGATAAAGGTTCAAAACAATCAAATCTTTGGGGCGGAGGGATAGACTTAGAGACAAAAACTATAGATTTCAATTCATTTATAAATATTCGACCAACCGATAATAATTCTAGTAATGAAATCCAAGATAAATCATTAAGAAATATATATGAAGAATTATCGAAATACTTTTTTAAAGAAATTTATGGATAATAAAATCATTTTAGAATCAATGTCTATGGATCTACTTCGCGTTGCTTTAGGGTTATATCGTGGGTCAGTCAAAATGGCAGATAGGTTTTCTAATGAAGCGCTTGCAAGAAAGAATGAAGTAAATACTGCAACAATAAGACCATATCTTAAAAATGTTTTGACAAAAATAGAGATTTCTTTAAAAACTTCAAATAGTGAAATAAAAGCAGAAGATGCGCTCATGTATAGCATAATAGTCCAAAACTACTGTCATAAATTTCTACATTATGGTAAGGATTCAGTTTCGAGTTTTAAATAGGTTCTAATGTCATCAAGGCTCGGTAGCTCGGTTTTTAGCTTCAAGTTGGCCTCGAAAATCTCTTAAAATTGGTCAAAATGTCTTGAGCCTGTCTGGATTCCAACTGGTAGCTTTATAATACGTTGTTATAATAGCAAGATTTTATATTTACCGATCATTCACTCGTGAGTTCTAAAACGAAACCGAACAGTATAATGTTCGGATATGATCAAGAGA
>JBEPUU010000041.1:0-9098 GCA_041691355.1 bacterium
ATGAAAGACATGTATAGTTTTCATGAGTCACAAGAAGATTTTGATAGATTTTATGAAGTTATTAAAAAGTCATATTTAAAGATTTATCAGAGGCTTGGTCTTGTCGCCAAAGTAACGGAAGCATCGGGGGGAAGTTTTAGTCAAAAAATTTCGTATGAATTTATGATTTTGACGGATGCAGGAGAAGATGATATTTTGTACTGCGATGAGTGTGAATTTTGCGTCAATATAGAAATTGCAAAAGTTAAAGAAGGCGATATATGTGAGAAATGTAACAAAGGCGCATTGAAAAAAGCACGTGCATCTGAGGCTGGAAATGTGTTTGATCTGGGTCAAAAATATCCAAAAGATTTTGATCTTACATTTATTGGAAGAGATGGAAAGCCACATTATCCAGTTATGGGTTGCTATGGAATCGGTATCTCACGAGCGATGGGGATACTTGTTGAAAGTCACAATGACGATCGCGGAATTATCTGGCCAAAAAGTGTTGCTCCCTTTCAAGTTCATTTGATTAGAATTATGAATAATGAATTAGGAATTAAGGAAAAAGCTGATAAAACTTACAAAGAGTTGGTAGATAACGGTGTTGAAGTTCTCTACGATGATCGTGAAGATGTTGCGGCTGGAGCAAAGTTTGCTGATGCGGATTTGATTGGTATTCCTGTTCGTTTGGTAGTTTCGGCAAAGACGGGCGAGAAGATTGAATATAAAGAGCGAACAAAAAAAGAAGTAGAATTACTCACTTTTTCGGAAGTCCTCAAACATCTACAATAATTGTTTAGCAAACAGCTTTGTACAGAATCGAAATTTTTAGAAGAGGAAAGGCAGATTGAAGATCTTGATCCAGAAGATTGTATATACTGCAAAGAAGACAACTGCACCAATGATATACAGTACTTTAAGAAGTGGTGACGTTTCATGCTCTGCAGCTTGATTGACCGTTGCGGGAGAAGGGAGAGGTTGTGAAAATGAGTCCGAAGAAGGATTCTGTGTTGCGTCAACAGGTGCATATGGTGTGACCGGCATTGTTGGAGCCTCTATGGGAGCGTTGATATTTGTATCGTTTGTTTGCTGTGAAGGATCGATTGTTGCTGGGGATGGATTGGAAAAGAATGGTGAAGAAGTTGGTGAACTACCATCAGGTGAGCTAGCAGGAGTCGAGAACATAGAATTTGGGTCTGCCGTCTCCAAAGAATTGATTGTTGGTCCTGTGCCGGGATTTGGTCCAGTATTTGTGGGTTGGGTTGCATCTTGTCCAAATGGTGACGAGCTAAGTTGGTTTGGATCCGCAGCGGTCTGTGCAGGGTCAAATGTAGTAGGTGTAGCAGAAAGCGTTGGATCCACAGGTGCAGATGGATCAGTTGCATTTGGTGGTGTAGCATCTGAGCCGTTTGTATTAACACCCATAACTCTTGCGTATGTTTCTTTAAGCTTGGGATCGAGATGATCAAATGATTTAGTTGGATCCATAAAAGTTCCTCATTCTATCTTCATTTATTTGGCTACTTTTGTCAAGTAATTTTCTGTAGTATACTTAGCTCATGAAAATTGTTGTCACGCATATGTCTCCAGATTGGGATGCGATAACCTCGGTATGGCTAATTAAAAAATATCTCAGCGGATGGCAGGATGCCGAAGTGAGATTTGTCCCAGCGGGACAGAGATTGGGAGGTAAAGATTCAGCTCTGAAGCCCCGTGAGGGAGATCCTATTCAAAAAATAGGTGAGGATGATGTTATCCATGTTGATACAGGGCTAGAGCCACTTGATCACCATCAAACACAAGATACAAATGTCAGTGCTGCTTCCCGTACATGGGAGTATGTATTGTCACAGTTGGCACACGCACATGATCATATTACAGAAGAACACAAAGAAGCTGTCTCGCGAATTGTAAAGGTTGTTGTTGCGACAGATCATTTCAAAGAAGTTTTTTGGCATGATGCAGCGGCTGATCATTATGAATTTTCACTTCTTGGTGCACTAGAAGGATTAAAATATGAAAAACCTGGACAAGATACTCACTACATGGCATTTGGAATTGTCTGTCTTAATGCATTAACCGCAGCGTTTGAAAATCGCATTTGGGCAGAACGGGAAATAAGTGAAAAAGGAATCAAGTTCGAAACAAAATATGGTAAAGGAATTGGTTTTGAAACAATCAATGATACAGTTCTCAAACTTTCTCAAAAAATGGGTTATATCCTTGTTGTGCGAAAGGATCCCCGAAAAGGATATATCCGCATCAAAACTCTCCCTGATCAAAAAGATAAGAAGGGAATTGATCTGACATCTGCTTATGAACAACTGAAGAAAATGGATCCGGATGCGACGTGGTTTTTGCATATTTCAAAGAAAATGCTTCTTAATGGAACTCCCAAAAATCCCAAAATGGTGCCAACAAAACTCTCTCTTAAGGAAATTATTAAAGTTTTGGAGAGAGTTTAGTATTTTCCATTGGCCATTTATCATTTTTCATTCATTTTTCAATTGAATATAGTGGATATTGAAATGGCAATCAATGGCAAATGGAACCTGGAAAATGACAAATACGTATGAATAATTGTCTTTTTTGCAAACTCATCAATAAAGAAATTCCATCCCTCGTTGTTTATGAAGATGACGATACAATTTCGTTTCTCGAACTTAACCCATCCGCTCCTGGACATATGATGGTAATTTTGAAAAAGCACGGCAACAATATTTTGGAATATTCACAAGAAGAACTTGGCAAATTGATGGCAAGCGTTCAAAAAGTTACGAAGAAGATTGAAAAAGTGTTGCAGCCGGATTCAATTTCTATTGGTATCAATCACAAAGAACGACAAGGAGTTCCACACCTGCATATTCATCTAATCCCTCGATGGGAAAATGATAAAGGTGGTGTTATTCAATCGGTTGTTACAAATCCTCCCAAAGAAAGTCGGGAAGTCATTGCAGAAAAACTCAAAAAAGCCTCAGTTAAGGTTTAGATATGGATTTGCTTAGGTCGGAATAAAAATTTTTTGTTTTCAGTTCACACGATCCTAATTAAAAAATAACAGAGGAGTTCAAGTTGAAAACGAAAAAAATTTCATATCCTCTCTGCGCAATTATTCAAAGAGATTTACTTATCAAGGGATTTGAGGTAAAATAAGGATCATTAAAAGGGGGTGTTTTTTTATGGTACATGTTAAAAAATTACCAGGACAATCAGATGATCAGGTCATCCGTAACTTTTCCAAAAAAGTAATGGATGCTGGAATCGTACAAGAAGCAAAACGACGTAAGTTTTATCTTAAACCTTCACTTGCAAAAAAGCTGAAGAAAAAGTTAAAACAAGAAGAGGCTGCGAGAGTTAAGCTGTTCTAAAATTTAGTGGATGACAAAACCGAAGGTTCTCATTTATGTAGAAAGCAGATATAAAGTTAATCGCAAACGTATAAAATCAGCGATAGAATTTGTGCTGGAAGAGCAAAAAATCCAGACTCCTCTTGAGGTATCTATTGCAATTATAGGTGATCGCAAGATGCGCGCACTCAATAAAAAATATCGAGATAAGGATAAAACTGCCAATATTCTTTCATTTCCACTGAGTGAGGGTGAACAGACCAAATTGCCGTCAGACATAATGCGTCTTGGTGATATTGTCATTTCGTATCCGCAAGTTATAAGAGAGGCATCTGAGCAAGAATTGTTGGTTGATGATCGCGTCGAAGAACTTGTCCAACATGGCATGTTACACCTACTTGGATTGCACCACGAGTAGTTTATTTCCTATGGTTTTTTATCGTAAGTACCGCCCACAAACAATTGATAATCTCGACAGTATGTCTGTACGAGAGACGTTACACACGGTTCTTCAGAAAGATATCTCTCATGCATTTCTTTTTACAGGACCAAAAGGTCTTGGTAAAACTTCAACTGCACGTATTGTTGCAAAAGTTGTTGATTGTACAACTCCAAAAAATAAAAGAGAAAAAGGACTTGAACCATGTGGAACATGTGATCAATGTATCTCGATTACGAGTGGAACCAATATCGATGTATTGGAGATTGATGCTGCATCCAATCGCGGTATTGACGAAATTCGAGAATTGAAAGAAAAAATTCGTCTTGCTCCTGTCAGTGCATATCGCAAAGTCTACATTATTGATGAAGTTCATATGCTGACAACAGAGGCTTTTAATGCACTTCTGAAAACGCTTGAAGAACCACCTGAGCATGCAATGTTTATATTATGCACAACCGAAGCACATAAAGTGCCGGACACGATTGTTTCGAGATGTTTTCAAATTTCATTTAAGAAAGCGACAGATGAAGAATTAGTTCGTTCATTTAAGAGAATTGTAGACGGAGAAAAGTTACAAGTAGATGATGATGCTTTAGAAATAATTGCAAGAATGTCTGATGGAGGATTTCGGGATGGAGTAAAAATTTTAGAAGAGCTTTCATTATTTGCAAATGGTAAACCGATTACAAAGGAATCATTTGAAAAATCATTTAAAATATCAAAAATTCCTCTACAGGTCACGAGTTTATTGGGAGCTATGAAATCAAATAAACCAAAGTCAGGAATTGAAGTTATTCAGGAATTGGCAACAGAAGGAATTGATTTAAAATTTTTTATCTCTCAGGTAATCGCTGAGCTACATAAAAAATTATTACTGGCAATGGAAGTTGAAACTCAAAAAAATGAATTACCTGATACTGTAAGGTTTGAAATGAATGAAATAAAAGCACTTGTCATGCTTTTTACAAATGCATATCAGGAGATGAAATACTCAGTCCTTCCTCAATTACCATTGGAACTTGCAGTTATTGAATGGTGCGATCTGACTCAAGAGCAACCAAAGCAGAAAGCGGAACCTCAAAAAAGGTATGTGGTTCAGGATACTGAGGTTTCAGTTTCAAGTCTTCGAAAACAGGTCGGCACCATAAAAAAATTAAAAGCTCTGTATGGTACACCTGCTTCTGCAAAACAGAATGTTTCAGATGATGAAGTTGTGGTAAAAACTCCATCTGTTGAACTTTTACACACTTCGGGTGACGGATCGGTGACCAAGGAATGGCTTGAAGTTTTTTGGAGAAGTTTGATTGATGAAATGAAACAATATAATCATACAGTCGCGGGAGTTCTCAGAGGATGCACGATTAAAAGTTATGCGGATCAACAATTAATCATTCAGACATCATATAAATTTCATAAAGAGCGACTTGATGACATGAAGAATCATGAATCGCTTATGAAGGTAAGCAAATTGCTGACTGGAAAAGATATCGCAATTACGGTAGAATTAAGAAAGAATTGAACAGGCGCAGAAAGGCAAAGCCATTCCTGCGTCCCCAATTATAATTAGATTTAATAATCAAGGTAGGGGAGGTGGTGAGTTAATATATGGCATTTAATCCATTTGGACAATTAGGTGAACTTAAAAAAATGCGTGATCAAGCTATGGCCATGCAGCGTGAATTGCAATCTGAAATTGTAGAAGTAAGCAAAAGAGGCGTGTATGTCAAAATTAGCGGTGATCAAAAAGTGATCGAAATAAAATCAAACGAAAAATCCGATGAAGATATCCGTGAAGCAGTAAATGAAGCAATTAAAAAGTCGCAAGAAATTGCTGCGAAGAAATTGCAATCAATGACTGGAGGAATGGGTGGACTCGCAGGAATGTTAGGTGGGGGAAAGTAACGAACATTAGTATGTCGGTACAAAATAGCAATACTACTATTGCTCAATCCAAATTGGAGGATTTTATTATCCTGACAGGAAGTGCCAATCCTGAATTGGCAGAGTCTGTTGGGAAAATTTTGCATACAGAAGTAACCTGTCCAATTAGTGTTTTTTCTGATGGAGAAATCAGAATCCGCATCAAGCCCAACCTCAGAAGACGCAACATTTTCCTTATTCAACCTACATCAGCACCCGTTAATAATCATATTATGGAACTAGTTTTTATGGCAGATGCCGCTAAACGCGCTTCTGCATCTGAAGTTACCGCAGTGATTCCGTATTTTGGATATGCAAGGCAGGACAGAAAAGAAATGTCCCGGGTGCCAATCAGCTCCGCGGCAGTTTCATCTCTTCTTGTAAATGCAGGAATTGATAGAATTTTGACTGTTGATATTCATTCTGAACAAATGGAAGGATCAATAAAACAACCGTGGGATAATTTATATGGCAGTTATTCGTTGCTTCCGGTACTTAAAAAAAGAAAGTTAAAAAATCTTGTTATTGCTTCACCTGATAAAGGTGGTGTTTTGCGGGCAACTGGTTATGCAAAATTGTTGCAAGCTGAAGGAATTGCAATTGCATACAAGCAACGCGATATTATGGTAAACAATGTTTCAGATACTCTTGAGATGATTGGAGAAGTGAAAGATAGGGATGTTCTGTTGGTTGATGATATGATTGATACGGCAGGAACAATTGTTCATGCAGCAAATTATATTAAACAAAAAGGTGCGCGAAGTGTCAGGGTTGCTGCAACACATGGACTTTTCTCAGGTGATGCGTTGAAAAAAATTGCCGATTCTGCAATTGAGGAAATGGTAGTAACGGATACGATAAAACCCCGCGAGGAAGTTTTGAAGAATAAAAAAATAACCATTGTTTCTGTTGCCCCACTTCTTGCCGAAGCAATGAGAAGAATCAATACAGGCGAGTCTATCAGTAAAGCACTTATTTTATAAATTGCCTCAGTTGTTTGTTTGGCTCCTTTCTAGTACAATAGCTTACATGAAGTTATTCTCAGGTTCATCAAATGAACATCTCGCTAAAAAGATCGCAGAAAGATTAAAGATAGAAATATCTCCGATTGAGACAATGATTTTCCCTGATGGAGAACGCAGAGTCAAACTCAATGATACTGTTGTTGAAGAAGATACAGTTGTCATTCAATCAACAAGCACGCCTGTTGATCAGAATTACATGGAGCTATTTTTTATTATTGATGCATTGAAAAGAAGTGGTGCAAAATCAGTAACCGCTGTCATTCCATATTTTGGTTATCAACGACAGGATCATGTTTTTCGTGATGGAGAAGTTGTCTCTCTTGATGTCATGATCAAGTTTCTGGAAGCACTAAAGGTTGACAGAGTTATCGCACTTGATCTGCACTCGGTTAAAATTCCTGAGCTTTTCCATATCGATATAACACCACTTTCTGCACTTTCAGTCTTTGCAGAGAAGATACAAAGTAA
The DNA here is from genome assembly GCA_041691355.1 of bacterium. Classification (GTDB taxonomy): domain Bacteria; phylum Patescibacteriota; class Microgenomatia; order Levybacterales; family UBA12049; genus JACDET01. The sequence continues at coordinate 7,188 of JBEPUU010000041.1, forward strand.
AGCATTCAATACACTTGTCACTGATAATCCCGAGGACTTTTTGAAAGACTCGATACTTGTTTCACCCGACATGGGAGGACTTCGCAGAATTGAGGAGATGTCCACGTTACTAAACGACCTTCCTTGGATAGCAACGGTAAAAGATCGTGATTTGCGAACAGGGGATATTACTATAAAACACTTTGATGGACCCTTTGATCCCACCAAGTTGCCTGGGAAAAGAGCGTTAATAGTAGACGACATGATCTCAAGCGGCAATACAGTTGTACAGGCTGCTCAACTTTTGAAAGACAATGGAGTTGTATCATGTGATGTCTTTGCAACCCATGCGATTTTTTCCGAAGATGCACCTGAATTATTGCAAGATTCAAGTATTGATCGGGTGTATGTTACCAATACTGTCAGAGTCCCTCAAGAAAAGCGCTTTCCCAAATTGCATATATTGACTGTATCTGAAATGATAGCAAACGCGCTTAAAAAGTAATTATAATTTTCCATCTTCCATTTATTTTCAATTGATTAATTTTAAATAGATAGCCAATGGACAATGGAAAATAATTTATGAAGATTCCCAAAGCAATTCAACAAGTTACTGAGTCATTTGAGAGGTTGCCTGGTATTGGTCCCAAGACTGCCGAGAGGCTTACGTTTTACTTATTGCATGTTCCACAAGGCGAGTTGGATCGATTTGCTGTTTCAGTGCAAAATCTTAAGAAAGATACAGTAATTTGTACGACCTGTTTCAACATTGGTGAGACAGATCCATGCTCAATTTGTGAAGATAGTGCTAGGAATCATTCACTTCTTTGTGTTGTTGAACAACCTCTTGATGTAATCGCTTTGGAAAAAAGTAAAAAATATCCTGGAGTCTACCACGTGCTCAACGGAAAAATTGATCCACTCAACAATATAGGACCAGACGAGATTCGTATTCACGAATTATTACAAAGGGTAAAAGGGGAAGGGGCAAGCGTTAAGGAAATTATTTTAGCGACCAATCCAACTATGGAGGGAGAAGCAACAGCTATGTATATTGCAAAAAAAATAAAAGAAGTAAATGGTGAGGTTAAAGTCTCGCGCATCGGTCGAGGACTTCCGATTGGTGCAGATATTGAGTATGCTGATCCAACTACACTTGAACGAGCAATGGAAGGAAGGTCAGATTATTAAATAATTTCTAATAAAACTTCAAAGTTTAAATGTTATACTCTTCTTACTGCATCTGCCAGCTGGCGGATCAGTCTAGAAGAAGTTATACCCTTTCAAAACTCAACAAGTTGGGTATACAATAGTTATATATTTAGAAATTAGGACTTAAAGATTTTAAAGTATGCCGTCGAATCCATTTTCCACAGATAGCGAAGATACAAGTTTTGAGCAGGGAGCTCCTATTACTCAAGCTGCCAAAAATGCCGCTAAAGCAACAAGCACTCAGGCAGATGCTCAAATACAAGCAGCTAATAAAGCAATTGTTGATCAACTGTATGGCCCGACTCAAGGACAAGATCAAGGTACGGATGAATCAAACCCTCAGAATGCGGACCACACCAATTCTTCTCGCGGAGCACATATAGGAGCAAAGAAAACTACAAATCCCAATCAAACTCCGGAAGAAGAGGCAAAGATGGAAAGAATTCGTCATGAATTATTTTCTAACTATAGTAGCAAGTTTAAATCTGCACAGAATGGAGCTCATGGTATTGTTACAGATTTAGAGCAAGAGATGGAAAAGGCACGCAAAGAACGCGAGCAGAAAGAACAGCAAAGGAAGCAGGAGGAAGAAGAACAACAACAGAAAAATGAAGAAGAAAAAGCGCAAATGGACGACAGTTTGGGCTCCCTCATGCCTGAAGGCAAACACACTGGAAGAAACAGAATGAAACAACCCGTTGCAGTAACAATGGCAAAGAC
>JBEPUU010000042.1:0-8841 GCA_041691355.1 bacterium
CTTCTGGATAAGAAGTGGAATGTATTATTTTTTCCCGAAGGTGAACATTCACCAAGCGGCACAATGCAACCATTTCGTAGCGGCATCGGCTGGATCATTAAAGAAATGCACGTACCGGTTGTGCCGATCAGACATCAAGGACTTGAAAAAATTATGTCAGGAGATAAGCACCAATTTCCTCGCCGCGGTAATGTGACTATAACATTTGGAAAGCCTGTTATCCCCGATTACACAAAATCAATTCCTGAAATTACCCAAGAACTCCAAGCAATCATTCAAAAGATGTAGTTGATCATACTTGTTTTTATTTTAGGTTTGTGATATATACAAATCGAGCTCAAAATAAAATGAAATCCGTACTAAACCCTGAACAAGGTATCAGTCTTACGCAGCTGACGATTAGGCGTCACCTCCTTCCTATTGATCAGCCTATTGTGAAAAACGATCAGTATACTCACATCGATGCCATCATTGATGCAATTCACGAACCGATTCTCCTACTCGATAAAGAGCTGACAATCCAATCGACAAATAAAGCATTCTTAAAAAAATTTAAGGTGACCAAGGATAAAGTATATAGAACAAATATCGCAGATATGGGAGAACGTTCGCCTCAGATAAGAATTCTTATCAAACGATTAAAAAAAATTAGTAGCAGTGATTCATCATTTAAAGAAATCGAACTGACCTATCCATTCAAAAAAATTGGTGAACGCACACTTCTTATTAATGCCAAACGAATAACGTATGATGAGCAATACTCGGACATTATACTCGTAAGTATTCAAGATATTACACAGAGACGACTGATTGAGAGACAAAAAGATGACTTTGTTGGTTATGTTACACACGAACTCAAAACACCGATAACATCACTTTCTGCATTTGTACAACTCTTGCAAGGATATCATGAAAAAACTGGCGATAAAAAATCCCAATTTCTTCTGGCAAAAGTTGCGGGACAGCTTGAACGATTGACCAAGCTTCTCAACTCATTTACTCATGTCTATAAAGCTCAGACAGGAATGTTGGAACTCCATAAAGAGCCCCTAGATCTCTATGAGGTGGCCCGAGAAACTGTTGAAATGTTCCAATATACGACCTCAACACATTCAATAAGCATCGATGGGAATGTCACACAGCCTATGTCTGCTGACAAAGAACGCATACGACAAGTTCTCATCAATTTACTGATCAATGCCATCAAATACTCACCCAAAGCAGATACAATTGTCGTCAGACTTCATGAAGAAGCAAATAACGTAGTTGTAAGTGTTGAGGATTTTGGTCCCGGTATCCCCAAGGAAGCACAAACACGTATCTTTGAACGATTCTTCAGAGTACGACGTGGTGCAAAAGACTACAACGTCAAAGGACTGGGTCTAGGGTTATATATTGCTCTTGAAATTATTAAAGCACACAAAGGAAAATTGTGGGTTGAAAGTACTGAAGGAAAAGGTTCAACATTTCTATTCTCGTTACCGATTGGTAAAAGTGAGAAATAAAACTTAGTGGTAATCGCTTTTGAGGTTTTCTCTTCCCCACTTGAGAGATTGTGCCATCCAGATGAGCTCAGCATAGCCTCTTTTGATGCGTCGAATATAGCCTTCATCCTTAATTTCTCCTTTTTCATCAAACAAATTCTGCACTTGGGGGAAATAGACATCTGAGAAAGTCGCAACGAGCCCCATCTCTCTGACAGTTACAGTTAACGCTTCAATTGCTCGCGCACCGCCGAAAATCCCATTCGAGACTCCAGCGAAGGCAACAGGCTTGTGGATGTAATTTGAAAGCTCTGAATCAAGCATTCGCTTGAGAGTCGCTGGAAAACTATGATTGTATTCAGGCGTGACAATAAAAAATCCATCAGCTTTTTTTGTCAGTTCCGAGTAACGAGGATCTTTGTTCTCCGGATCATTACCATCAAATGGAAATGTGTAGTCATTTGGATCGACTAATACTACTTCAATTTCTTCAATTGTTTTTCCAATTTTTTCAACTAATTTTGCAGCCTTAACAGATTCTCTTTTAGGTCTGGTTGTGCCGAGTAAAACAGGAATAAAGAGCTTTTGCATACATGCATCCTATCATGACAACTGTATTGTAACAAGAACAAAGTTTATTTACTCCAAACGTAACTCGTTCTTGACTTAAAAAACAAACTCTACTATGGTAATAGTCTATGGAAGAAAATATTCCTACATCTCCGTCGCCCATCCAGGATTCCAATCCGATTACTACTTCATCTTCCAGCCCAAACGGTACTACAGCCACACCTCCAAAGAAGCAACGGATGTATCCGGAGCTTATTATTCCAAATAATACACATCCGAATAAGCTTTATGCATTCCCCGTTGTTGGTCTCGTTATAAAATTCATCATACTTATTCCTGTCTTGATTGTTTCACTTTTTGTCGGACTTATTTATGGCGTTTTATCAATAGTAACGCCTTTTGTGATTCTCTTTACCGGCAAATACTGGAATACAGCATACACATTTACTCTTGGCTATTTTACCTATACCGCAAAAATACAGCTATTTCTTGCAGGTATTACCGATAAATACCCCGGATTTACATTGGAGCCAAATGGTATCTTTGAAATTCGTTTACCTAAACCAGAATCTCCCAGTCGCTTAATGGCTTTTCCTGGAGGTGGATATGTTGGACGGTTTCTTATACTGATTCCGTATGCCTTCTATCAAACAGTACTACAATACGGAATGTATGTAGCTATAATTGCCTCCTGGTTTGGCGTCTGGATCAAAGGAAATTATCCAGAAAGTCTGTATGAATTTATCAAAGATGAATTACGGGTTTCACTCGCATATGATACCTATATGACTTATCTCTCGGATACCTATCCTAGCTTTAAAATTTCCATGAACCATAAAAAAATAAAAATTATTCTCTTGATTCTTGGTATTGTTTTTACCCTGGTTTACAGTGCTTATGAAATTAATAACGCATTGTATACTGCCCAACATCCCTACAGCCGAACTGCTCCAGCCTCAAACAACAGTGGTTCCATTAACTAATCATCTGCTACAATAACGCTATGTCCAAAGCAAAACAAAGGCTTATGCTCTTTTTTTTCATACTTATGTATGTTGGGCTGGCAGTTGCTGGATTCGGCGTTGCTTACTACATAAAAGTCAGCTTTTTTGCGCCAACCCAATCAACATCACAATCTGCCAAACAAGCTACTGTAACACCAATTCCAGCTCCCAAAGGATGGAAAACGTATACCAATACTGATTTTAAACTTTCTTTTTCCTACCCACCTACCGATGCTGCGCAGACAAAATCGTATGGATTTGGGGTATCAAGCGTTTCGATGAATACTACAAATGGCAATTTGGATTTCCAAATACTGTTCTTGCCAAAAACTCTCGCCTCCGCAGTAGGTCAAGATTTTGATAGTTATTATGCAATGCCTGATAAGACGACCAAGGTCATCAAGAGTCCGCTTTCCCAGGATAGTACTACAGATAATTTCACCAAGATTCATGATCGAACAGTTAATGGCAATCAAGCCCTTGATTATCAATCTATCGCGTCAAATGCAAAACCCGGCACACCTGCTGAAATTGGAACATTTATCGAAGTGGGGAATAATTTAGTGCTTATCTCAACGGGAAGAACTAATAAGGAGAACTTAGAAAAAATGCTCAGCTCATTTCACTATCAACAATAAAATTAACTACTCTACTCTACTTTTTTTATTTCAATTTTATATTTAGGAAACAAACTCTTACTTTGCCCTTTTTCTTTGTCGTGACGTGTTGTATCAAGCACAAAAATACCTGAAAATAGCGCTAATGAGCTTCCTAATATTGATCCACCGATAACATCACTTAACCAATGCTCGCCCAGGTAGATCCGTGATACAAGCATAGTGACATCAAACCCAAGAATAAAACACGTTACAAGAAGCTTGATAATGGGATTAACTCGTCTACTTTGCCAAATTAATGTCAACGCAAGGACACTCACAAAAAGAGTTCTTCCCGAATGTCCTGATGGATAAGAATTCAGATTTTGGACATAATAAAGAGGAAATTGCAGTATCTCCTGAGTTCGTATCAAAAACTGCGGAGGTGGCGGATGATGAACAAAGTATTTTCCAAACACTTCAATCAAATGAAATCCGATAAAAAAGATAAAAGCCACAATTCCTGCTTTTATACGTCTCGCAAACAAGAATATGCATCCTAAAATAACTGCCATGAATTCAAATTGTCCCACTGAACTCAACAAAGAAAACGTAAGATCAAACCGTCTACTGATATGATCCTGCAAATGAACAGTAGTATTAAAATCAAGGCCCGTAAATGCATTCTTGTGAACAAGAAATGAGAAAAAAATAAAGAGGAACAAAAGAGCCGTTCCAGAGACTAGATAGATGAAGCATTTGGGCATTTGTGTAGTATACCAAATTCTATCTACTATTTGACAATGGATGTTAGGTTTCTTATGCTTGAAGAGTTACATGAAAAAAGCAGTTAAAACAAAAAAGAAGAAATCAAACACACTACGCAATGCAGGGATTATCTTCTTCTTCGCAATTGTCGTAGCTGTTGTTGCAATCCTTCCTTCTATTCCTGCCAATAAATTTTCCTATGGAGCAAGTACAACTAATGGCATTCCATTTACTCCTGCACCCGCAAAAAATAGTCTTCAACTTGAAACATTTCAGCTAACTCCTACGCCGGGGGCAAATTTTGTACCACAACAGGCCACACAACAAGCTCCTGGCCAAGCAACTCAACCTCCACAAGCAGCACAACCACCAAAAACTGCTCAACCACCACAAAATACTCAACCCACAACGAAGCGACCTGCTTCCCCTATTGTTCTCAGATTCTCAACACCTGAACCTCTAAATGCTCCTGTCTGTGTAGGATATGAAGATAAAGATGCTCACCCCCCTGCAAAATGCCAGTGCCCAGAGATGGAAATCTATTGTAAAGGTGGCAAGACATACATTCCTCACGACGGAGGCTATGTACTGTACGCTGCAAATCCTTGCGGAAATCCAGCCAACTACTCTAGTAATGGTCGCTATTGTATTGAGAAGCCAGTAATTTACTTATACCCTACCACACCTACTTCTGTTGATGTGCAAGTTGTAAGCACTGGTACTGTCACTGTCTCAGATCCTCATTATCCTCAGGATGGATGGAAAAATATTCTTGCCAATCCAAATGGAGATTTACTCTACCAAGGCAAACAATACACGGAACTTTTTTACGAAACTTCCGTTACAACATTTAAAAAGCCCACGAGTGGCATTGTCATCCCAACCGATCAATTAACTACCAGACTTAATGACCTTCTTGACCAGCTGGGACTTGTCGGTCGCGAAAAACAAGAATTTATAGATTTCTGGGTTCCTCAACTTCAGGCACTCAACTCTCCTTTTGTGTATTTCTCACTTCTTAGTCCAAAAGAGAAAGCGAAGATGGATACAGTGAATATATCACCCAAACCAGACACGCAAATTGCCTTCATCGCCTATTTCAAGCCTGTCAGCATACCAACTACCGATTCTGTACTACAGCTTCCTATAAGGCCTCAGCGAAAAGGATTTGTGAGTGTCGAGTGGGGCGGGGTTTTGGATAAATAAAACGTTATTTAAGAGAGAACTGACGTACCATTTGAGCAAATTCACTCTCAAGCTGCGGATCTGCTGCCCCTTGCATATAACCCAATTTCAAAACATATATAGTATCATTTGCCTGAAAAGCATAGACGGTTGAATGCAGTGTCCCTTCATATGATGTAACAATATTAAAAAACTTCTGAGCAGGAACACCTGCGACTGTCGCTTCAGATTTTTGATATCCAAACCGGACATAAGGATCTACAATTTTGTTAAGCGTTGTCAGTCGAGAATCCATTACGTCAACAATAACATGCGGTCGTATCTCCGGATTGGCATTCGCCGGCTGTAAATATAACTCTGTTCCAGTCCCGTCGGCTATTGGTGCCGAAATTTTTTGCCAACTTTTGGGATAATCCAATGTATAAGTGTTTCCTTGGTAGGCTGTAACATCATTTGAGGAATTCTCCTTAGAAACCTGTGAAGCCGGCGAATGATAACTGATAAATCCAAATATAAGAGCTGAAACCAAAATTACCACTGCGATATATATACCTAGAATTGGTCGACGATTTTTCATGTCAATTTTAGTATACCAATTTCACTCGGTACTGCAAGACTTTGGAATTACCTTATCTATCGATAAAAAACAGAAAAAATGGTTAGGAAGTCGTTAGATAGAATATAACGTATGAGGTTTTTCTCATCCTAGATCGAGTGTCTTGAGGAATTGGATGAATTCATCCTTGATATCAGGGTGCTGGAGTGCGAATTCGATAACGGTCTTCAAGTATTCAACTTTGTTTCCTGTGTCATAATAACGGCCGTTTTCTATCTCACATGCATAGACTGGATAGCCTGTCTTGATAAGCTGATCGATTGCTTCTGGTAAATAAATTTCTCCTCCTGTGCCGGGTTTTTGATTACGTAAAATATCAAATATCTCAGGCGGCAAAATGTATGCTCCATGGGTTGCCAGATCGGATGGCGCTTTATCAGGATCAGGTTTCTCGACAATCTTTTTGATCTTAAAAATATTTCCTTCAACATTCTCAACTTCTGCGATACCATAGCGTTTGAGATCTTCTTTGTGTTTAATTCTGACTCCTGAGATAACTGCGCCGCCATATTTCTCATGAACTTCCATCATCTGGGCAAGTCGAGGTGGTTTGCTATAAATAAACTCATCTCCCCAAAGAACTGCGAAAAATTCATTGTCTATCGCAGGTTCTGCAGAAAGTACGGGCGTGCCATTGCCGTACATTCCCTTTTGGCGAATATAAATGAAATTTGCCATGTCAGAAATTGCACGAACTTCCTCAAGCAATTTTTCTTTATGACCTTCTTGGAGATTTTTGATAAGATCTTGATTTGGAAAATCGAAATGATCCTCAATCGCGCGCTTGAGTGCACCGGTGACAATAATAATGTCTTCAATACCTGACGCAACTGCTTCTTCAGCAACATACTGAATAACGGGCTTATCAACAATAGGCAGCATTTCCTTCGGCATTGCCTTGGTTTGAGGCAAAAAACGCGTGCCAAACCCCGCTGCGGGGATAACTGCTTTACGTATTTTTCGAGCCATATGCGAATGATACCAAATCCCATCAAATCCGTCCAGTGGAATTACAAATATTGACAAATTTTATTGGTATGATTTAAAATAAGAATCTCGTTGACATTTTCCAACAACATATTTTGTCAGGTTATCGTCAAGTAAGAAATTGGTAAGAAATATATACTTACATAATTATTCTAGTAATTATATTTTGAGTTATACATTTATGGCAGATAGACTTACACCATCTGGAAGAAGTGAACTCTCTCCAAGAGATAGGGCAATGTCGTCGGTACCAATAATAGGGAGAGACGGCAGTGGTGTGGTCGTTAGACCAAATTTCCGCCAGTGGAAAAGAGAGCCATTAAAGCCAACCGGAACCAGAGGAATGGAACCCGCGCCATTACCGAGAGATTTACATCTGGTAACTGATTTATCTGTGGGAACTACCAAACAATTCCCTAGGTTATCTTCTGTACTCCCATCCGAGGACCATTCCAATATTACTCCAGAAACAGAGAAAGATTTCCCATCTTCAATAGATGTTCTTATTGATTCTGCACGTAGTTATATGCAGAAAACGAATGACAAGCTAACACCCGATAGAGGACATCCTCTCTATGACTCCGTTACAAAACGGCAGGCACTGGACTATGTTTTGGAAAATCTGAGTCACGACAAATCTGAAGACGATCTAGCCGCTAATAGACGCCATAGAGCAGACGTCCCTTCTGCTATTGACCCTGAGGCATTGTATAAGAGCATGGTACGTGAAGCACATGAACCATTACATTCTGAGATAACTGGTAGATCTTACCATATAGAACCTGACCTTTTAGGAATAGAGCGTTGGTTAACCAATACCCCGAGAGAAGATCATACTACAGGCAAAGACACCTCTTTAGGGAGATCCTATGAAGCAGCAAAAAGAGTCATCATGGCAAAGTGGAACAAGCAAGAGGTAATGCAAAGAGAAGAAAAAGAGCATGGTAATGAACCGTCTGTTTCTGCTACCGTAGGTCCTCAGATAGATACAGGAAGACCGCATAATACAGTACCAGGTTTGATTGAAGACCAAGGAGAGGAAAGATTAGTATATCAATTGGATAAGGCTAATAGACCAGTATTGAATGTTCTAGGGGTAGCTTCTCCAGATTCAGTAACATCTAATTTTTCATTACCCGCACCCGCTATTTTTGAGAACTTGACGCATGAAGATGAATAAGCAACGACACGCAAGCGTCTATACTAAGTATAGAATAAATTCACTTTTGGTAACGCTTCTTGACATCTTACACTTCAAACCTTACACTACTCCCATTCTTGTCTGATAAACTAACTCTATGTGTGGAATATTTGGTTATGTCGGTAAACGTAATGATGCTTCAGAAATCGTCTTTGACGGGCTAAAAACCCTTGAATATCGAGGCTATGACTCCTGGGGAATTTCGTCCAGAGATGAAAAAGGAGAAATGAGGACAGAGAAAAAGGTAGGAAAAATGGCTGGTCTCAAACTTACCTCTCATCTCACATCTATTAAATCACATCTTGCGCTCGGTCACACTCGTTGGGCAACTCATGGTGGCGTAACGGTTGAGAATGCTCATCCCCATCTTGATTGCTATAGACATATTTCAGTTGTTCACAATGGTATTATCGAAAATTTCGTTGAACTG
>JBEPUU010000043.1:0-8689 GCA_041691355.1 bacterium
CAGATTTATTTGCTTGTATCTGTTGTGGAAATGTGTAATCAATTTGTAAGTCTCCAACTGTTTTTGTCGTTTGTGTATCGGGTTGTACTGCTACTTTGTTTTGATTATATTTTGCAATATCTCCCACATTCACGTCTTGGTAGGGTGTAACACTTGCAATATCTCCCTGAGAATCTTTTTGTCCATTTGCAGGAGTAAAGTCGGCAAACAAACGATAGACTCCATCATCAGTGAAGGTTACTGGGATACTAAATTCTCCTGTGTTCTTATTAAAGTTGGGATGAATATGCTGGAAATCCTGCAAGTCTTTTCTTACCACAATAAAGTGCATGAGTTTTGTGTGGCCAAGTGCGAAATTTTTAAGAATGTTACCTTTTTCATCAACAATTTTGTATGTAATTATAGTTTTTTGATTAGGTTGTAGATTTTTTATCTGAGAAGTTAGCTTGAGCGTGTACGTAGAATTACTTTGGTTTGCTGTATCTTTATCACCCATATTCATGCCTTGCATATTATTGTGATTAGACATTTGTGTATCTGGCTTATTGGTACTTTTATAAATTAAATAAATACTACCTAGCAAGAGTAGGAGAGTAACAATAATTAGTATTGGTTTAATTTTCATAGAATATTTTTTAGTGATGATGTTCGTGATTTATAGTTATTTATGTACTCTCTTGAATAATTTTACTAATTCTTCTGTTGCCATTTGTGGCTCGTTTGAAAACTGTTCTGCTACATGGGTTTTTAAATGTCTTTCAAAGAGTAGGGAATCTAAACTTTTAATTGAATTTTGAATTGCAAGACTCTGATTCAATAGCTCAATACAGTAAACATCTTCATCAATCATTTTCTGTAGTCCATCAAGCTGACCCTTGATAATGTTAATGCGTTTCTTTGCATGCACTTTAGCATCTTCGTAGTGGGTTTTCATACCCATATAATATACCCCCTATAGGTATATGTCAAGCAAAACTAATAACTTATTAATTATCAATGATAATAGTAATGATTGAACAAAAAATGGACTTTTTGATGGTACATTATCAAATAACTGATTTATTAAAAGATGAGTGAATGTTATACTATAAAATTGTTAGTATCTTTTCTTAATGCCAAAAACTATTTTCATCACTGTAATTATTTTTATACTATCTGTGGCCTTCACGTCTCTAGGTTTTGCAAAAACAGCAACTCCTACAGCGATTCCTCAAGCGCCATCGACCCCTATACAAAGTTATGAAACTGCGAAAGTTGTATCGATTCTTGCACAAGGCGAAAAAACTGTTGGAGCACAAAAACTACCTTTTCAAAAGCTGCAACTGCAAATTCTTGATGAATCAGATAAGGGAAAAACACTTATGTTTACTTACGGTGATTTAGTAAGCATTAAGACAAGTCAAGAAGTATCGCAGGGACAAGTAATAGTGCTTTTAAAATCGGTAACACCTCAGCAAACTACTTATAACATAGCTGATGATTATCGACTCTCAAATCTCTATCCTCTTGCAATTCTGTTTTTGGTAATTGTGTTACTGGTTACTCGATTCAAGGGATTAGGCGCAATAGTTGGCTTAGGGATCAGTCTTTCTGTTATCATCGCTTTTGTTATTCCGCAACTTCTCGCCGGACAAGACCCATTGCTTACAAGTATCATTGGTGCAATGTTCATTATGGTTGCAACTATGTATCTTGCACATGGGTTTTCTCATAAAACGAATATTGCGCTTATCGCAACCAGTCTATCACTTGTACTTACAGGTGTCCTTTCTTATGAAGCAATCCATTTTACATTTTTGACTGGACTTGGAAGTGGAGATGCTTCCAATTTACTTATTGGCCCTGCTTCAAATATTGATTTTCAAGGTCTTTTTTTGGGTGGCATTATTATTGGGAGTTTAGGAGTTCTTGAAGATATTACAACTGGACTTGCTATATCTATCCAAGAATTATCATTAGTGAATAGTAAATTAACGTTTCGTGAACTTTTTGACAGTGGACTTCGTATTGGTAGTGAGCATGTTGCAGCACTTGTAAATACAATTGTTCTGGCGTATGCAGGTGTTGGGTTGCCAATTTTACTTTTTATGGTTCTTAATCCGAATCATGAACCGCTATGGGTAATGCTGAATAGTGAGATAATTATGGAAGAAATGGTGCGAACACTTGCAGGAAGCATAGGACTCGTTCTTGCAGTACCCATGACTGCCTTGTTTGCTGCTTGGGCCTTTAAACAAAAATCCTATTAAGTAAAAATGAGCAAAATAAACTAATTTTTTTTTACAACTTTTACGCCACACTTCGAACAACTATTGGGCTAATTTACTTAATTTTAATGAGCTTGGTAACTTTGTTCCGAAAAAATATCTTCCAATCAGTGCTTTTTCTCCAAGATATGTTTAGGATTGTGTCCTGTATTCATATACTTATTTTAGAATTTATATTTTAAAAGTACTGTTTCAGTAATTCTTCATATTTCTTTGGGTTCTCAATCCCCATTAATATAACATCTTCCTGAAGTCCGCCAGATGAACTGAGCTTCAATTCTATATCACCATAATTAAACACTTTACCAAGCACTGACTGATTCATTGCAATATGACGTATATTGATAAAGTTATATACATCTTCCTTTGCGCGAAAAATACCCTTTTTGAGTATCAGGTGCTTTTTCGTAATAATGTATAGGGAATTTGTCCATGTTAATACGAGAAAAGTAATAAGAAATCCCTGCAGAAGAGTTTTCAAAATTAATAGTATAAAAATACCTATTGAAAGGTGATGGTGCCAAACAAAAGGAATTTTGATTTCAATATTTAATAAATAAAATACACCAGCGTATAATAGGTCAAACAAAAATAACGAAACGAGAAGTTTTATAATGAGAACAGAAATACTACCCCGAATTTGTGATAATGCAATATGATTGTTATGATTTTCTTCTTGTATGTCCATATTTTTATTAGTATCCACAACTACTTCGTAGGGGTCGTATTCATCATTTTCAGCATGTCTAGTCCTTTTGTTTTGAAAAAGCGGTAGATAAGAATAGCTGAAAAAATCAGAAAAATAATATTTAAAATACTTGTATAATTCCATTGAATTCCATCTGTCAAAAGTGTAACATTTCTATTTATTGGGATAATGTGAAGAGCCGAGAAAATAATTTCAACAATATACCCTGCTGCTGCCATTGTTATGTAAAAGGTAACGAGAATATACGACATCACTTTCCATCCATAATATTTTCTATAAATATCAAGTACCGGCAAAACAATTAAATCTGCGAAAATAAAACTTGCTACACCTCCGAAACTGATACCACCACGCCACAGAACTGCTGCTAATGGTACATTCCCCACTGAACAAACAAAAGATATGATGGCAACGAGTGGCCCGACAAGTGGACCTTCAATGCTTGCAAGTGCAGGATTATTTTTGAAGAAAAATGCTTGCCAAAAAGTATCAGGAACCCATGCAGCTAAGGCTCCTGCTATTAAAAATCCTAATGCAATATCTTTCCATACAGAAATCCAGTCTAAAACGTAAAAATGACTTATCGCGGTAAATCCTTTTTTACTGAATAGTTTTGACCAAATAGACCCATTTCCCTGGATACTCATATCCATCCCTGCATGCCCTTCCATTTTTCCCATGACCCCTTTTTGTGCTTGCTTTGTTGCCAATGCAATTAACTGTTTTGTTAAAGTAAAACGAAAAACTAATGCTATGAGAATTACCATGATAATTCCCCCTGTAAATTCTGCTGCCGCAAACTGCCACCCCATAAGCACAACTAAAATGATTCCAAGCTCTATAACAAGATTCGTTGATGCTAATTCAAAGACCATAGCTGAGGTAAAACTTGCTCCTTTTTGGAAAAGTGAACGAGCAAGAGCGATTGCTGCAAAAGAACATGAACTGGAAGCAACACCAAATAAGGTTGCAAAGGTTATACTTTTTGGAGAGTCATTACCGAGTAATTTTGCGGTTGATTTGTTAGATACAACTGCCTGTACAGCTCCCGATAGCGCGAATCCTAACACAAGAGGCCAAAGAACCGCCCAGAACATATAAAACGAAATTGTTAGTGCATGCCAAATTGCGAGGAGAATTACCATATTACTTTTCTTTTTCTAGTTGAGTCTTGAAATAGACGACTTCACGATTTGCATGAGCAAACACTGCTTTTTGTCCATTAAACAAATTGATAAAACTCCAATAGAGTAACCTTCCAAACAAGGAATCAGAATAATCCATATAGACATCATGGACAAATTCCCAACCCTTGTCTACTTTTGTAAGAGTAACCGTACCTCCTTCGGATATACGGATTTTTAAAAGTCCTCCAAGTAGTTTATATGATGCTATTCCTGTCCATACACAAACTTTTGGACGTTCAACATAGAGAAAATGTCCTTGTAAGTCTGCGAAGAATCCAGCAACATATTCCTTTTGATGAAACGTAGCTCCGGTTTCAGGTAATCCGCTCTTACTGAAAATCTTGAGTCCTCTGTGTTCAAGAGTATTTGAGGCAGACCAATTTTTTGGATCAGAGGCATAGTCCCAAATGACTTCAGGTTTATTATCTACTACAGCTGATACTCGTTGTTTTAATAACATTTAATGATTCATCATCTGCATTGTTCCACTATTACTAGCAGCATTAACAGGTGATGAGCATCCAGTGGCATTTTTCCCAAGTGCAATGTGCATCTGTACGTTTTGGTCTTTACCCATCATTTGCTCCATATTTGCGTCCATTACTGCATGCTTTTCACTACTTCCTACTCGTTGTCTCATGACATAATCACCAATTTTTTCAAAGTTGTCTTGGGATAAGTCTTTACAAGTTTTAGAATTTGATTTAATCGATTGAAGTAACTTCTGTCCTTCAACTTCTTCTAGTTTAATTTGAACTACCTTTTGCGTTGATGGAGAAGTATTCGTTGTATTCATAGAGCCCATTATATTATTACCACTCATCATTCCATGATTTGTGCGAGAACCAGTAAAAACCAACGTAAGAAGAATACCTATTATTAGACCACTAACTCCATATAATATTTCTTTATTTTTCATAATTTCCCTCTTTCATTACCTTTTCTTTTTGAAAACTTGCATAATTTCCTCAATTGCCTCATCTTTTTTTCCATTACTAATTGCTTCAGCAACACATGATTTAAGATGATTTTCTAATACTAAGTTTCCAGTCTCTCGAACGCTACCTTCAACTGCCTGTAATTGATGCAAAATATCTATACAGTATACGTCATCCTTCATCATTTGAATGACTTTATCAAGATGTCCTCTCGAAATCTTTAGGCGATGTATTATTCGTTCTTCTGTATCTTTTGGCCTATATGCCATATATCCCCCCTATAGGGATATAATATACCTTGTGATGAACTATATCAATAGGGAATAATTACCAATAATAGTTTGAAATCATGGAGGGGTAATATAACTTTTTGAGGCTATTTTTTGCTATAAGCCTTGATAGAACTAGACCATTAATGGAATGTACTGTTTTAATTCTTGATAAATCTTAAAATATGAAGCTAAAAGCGGTTCGAGATTCGGGATGGCGGGCTCACCCAGTGGAAAGCCTCTTTGTTCAACTTCAATATAGGTTGATATAAAGGGCTAATTTCATCGTTCATTATTTTCCTTCACATATTCTTCTCAGCCTCAACGAAGATAATACCCTTATAACAGTTCGAATGATGCGTAATAATTCCGTGAATATAGAGCGTTAATGTATAATATTCACGGAATATTGACATTTATTCGTGAATTTAATATAATAATACATAATATATGGCTACAACACTTCCAATTAAAAATCGGCTAAAAACTCTTAAAAGCGATTATGATCGCCTCAGAGTTGGGAAAGATGCTCTTCTTAAACTCATTGATGAAGCAGAAATTTCTGAAATGGTATATAACTCGAATGCGATAGAAAATTCAACACTTACATTAAAAGAAACAGAGAAAATTCTGCTTGAAATGGAATTATCACGTGATATTAATCTACGAGAAGTATTTGAAGCAAAAAATTTAGCAAGAGTTATAGAATATGTTCGTCAAAAATCACAAGAAGTGGAAATAACAAAAGATTTGATACTCCTTCTTCATCAAATGCTCATTGGGGGTATTGATGATAGAATTGCAGGACGTTTCAGACATGGAGGAGAATATGTACGCGTTGGGACACATATCGCCCCCGCTCCAGAACATATCGAGCGTATGACTGAAGAAATTCTTATTGAGTATACAAGTAACCAAAACTGCTACTTTACTGACAAAATTGCTCTCTTTCATCTTGATTTTGAAACGATACATCCATTCGTGGATGGAAATGGAAGAATGGGAAGAGTTATTATTAATTATCAACTACAAAGATTAGGATTCCCTGTGATAATCATCCGGGATAAAGAAAAAAAAGACTATTATGAAGGATTTAATCGATACAGAGATAATCATGATACTCGAAAAACTGAAAGAATTCTATCATTAGCTCTTATGGAATCGTTGCATAAGCGAATAGCTTATCTTAAAGGAGAAACAATCATTCCGCTTTCTGATTACTCTAAGACCGTGCATAAGACTATGCAAACAATACTAAATGCAGCGAAACGACAAACAATTCCGGCCTTTCGTGAAAAAGGCATATGGAAAATTGGAAACAATTAATATTTGGATTACGATGATACTATAAATATTTCAGGATGCTGATATCTTTTGCTCAGTTTGTCCCTGAATGTTAATGTTCGTTCGAATAGATCCTCCTTCAGGTTACCCAGTAAGGTGTTGACCTCGTTATATTCACGAATAGCTTGATAAATGGGCTTAATTTATGTGTTTCAGAAAATATTTCTTGTTATGTTAGTGCTTCATCGAAATTGTGCATTGTGTAACTCATGTTTTAGAGATTAAGATTTCATTCAAAATGCTTACTCACCACGGATTATTGACAATTCACGAATAAAAATATTGTAATCGATTGCATTTACCTTGCCATCATCATTTAAGTCACTCATGGTTTTTTGTTCTCCGGTACAGTTTTTCGCTTGCGTGAGATCAGAATAACAATTCATCAGTAAATTATAATCTAAGATACTTACGCGATTGTCATCATTAATATCACCATTAATAAGTGATGTTGTAGGTAATATATTAAGCTTCCCGGCTGTTAGTGTATGAATACCTGGCACCTGTGTCGTCAAAAATTGTGTAACCCCTACCTTTATTGTGTAAGATCCCGAGTTGATAGCAGATCCTATATCAACATTACCTAAAAAGCTTCCCGTATTCGTATTAAATTGTATCGATCCTTGTTTATGTACTACCAATTGACTTTGCTCATTATATAAATCCACTGTGATAGTTCTTTGCGGATGAAGTAATGTAAAATTTCCTGTACTTCCCGGAAATGCATTATCTCCACCCGTGCCAAGGCCATGAAGTAAAAGTGTGATTGCGAGCTGAGTATCATTAGGCGGTGGTGCAATCGTTGGTTTCGGTGTAGCAGTAATAAATGGGGTAGAAGTAGGTGTGAGCGCAATTGTCGGTACACTAGTTGGTGTTAATGTCGGACTGGCTATCAATATAGGTGTTGGTTTCATAGTTGGGGTAGGAATACTGGTGGGGGATGGGAATGGTGTCGGTGTAATTACTACATCGTCTATCTTAATCATCTTTGCTTGAGAAGGTATACCATTTGTATCGACAATAAATAACATGTAATAGCCTGGCGGAGCAATATTTGGATTAGTGGGTGATTGGACTGTTAAGAAATTTCCCTGATTAGTAAATGGAAGTTCGCTATAATGTTGGTTTGAATTTGTGGTATGGGTAGCTGCTCCTAAACTAATCAAGGTAACCTTTCCAATTCGGGCAGAATCGGGTGTTTGAATCGTCAGAGATGCGCCGTATTGTGTTTCTGTTGGTGCAGCTGCTATTTCAGGCCTTGCTCCCGCAAAAAGATAGGGAGGTGAATATAACTGTGAGGTTTTTCCTGGTCCGCCCTGTATGATTTTTCCATCCGGAAGCAGTAAGGCAGTTTCGTGATAGACTCTAGAAATCGCCATTGGAGCAAGGGATGTCCATATTTGCGTATCTGGATCCCACATTTCTATTGCCAGCGGTCCGCTTGAAACACCGATATTTACCTTATCAATGCCCGCCGTTGCAAGTACGTTCCCATTGGGCAACATGACTAAACTATGGAAATACCGCTTATTATACATAGGTGCTACCTTTTGCCAAGTTGGGTTTGCAGAATTCAAGTCAATAATTGCCGAATCAGATACAGAGTTCCCCCCACTATTGCCTCCACCGGTTAAAAGAATTTTACCTGGTCTATACTGTATAGCAGATCCATTTAACATCGGCATTGCTGGCATACTTGACCATTTTTGTGTTTGAGTATTCAAATACTGAGCACTGCCGTTATCATGTGAGAGTATAAAGAGCAATCCATTGGGCACTAAAAAGCTTAAAGGATATTCATCATCGTGCAATAAGGATGTTGTTGCTGTCGGGAGTGCGGTAGAAGTGGTTGTCGCGGGATTATATATCTCTGGTACATCTGCCCATTTCCCGGATTCATTCTTACCGCCAATACTTCGACTGTATCATTTGGAAGCCTAACAAGAGAAGTATACCATCTGCCCGCTTGTAATTG
>JBEPUU010000044.1:0-8588 GCA_041691355.1 bacterium
TCCTCTTCAGTATATTGATAATACCTCACTGTCACCGATGTCCTCTTCTCTAACAAATGCTTGACAGGAGAATAAAAAGTATGATATAAAGAATAAGCTCTCATTTGACATGAAGATACAAGGGGATACCCCGGTGTATCTTTTGTTGCATGTTTTGAGTAACTCTGCCTACATTAAACTCATAATGCCAAAGCAATCAGAACCCAAAGACAATACTAATAAGCACATAATTCGCCAAAACTGGGGAAAGACCTACGAAGATCTCCCAAAGTTAGATCTTCTTGCAATTCAAAAAGCTTCTTACCAACTTTTTCAAGAAAAAGGTATTGGAGAAATTCTTCAAGAAATCTCACCTGTTGATGACTTTACAGGGAAGAATTGGACACTTACATTCCATGAACATAAAATAGGCAAACCTACTATTACTCCTGAAATAGCACTCGTCAAAGGACTTACATATAACGCACCATTAACTGTTGGTGTTACACTATTTAACAAAAAGACAGAAGAAAAGCACGATGCTGAAGTCTTTCTAGGCGATATTCCTCAAATGACAGAGCGAGGAACGTTTGTAGTAAATGGTATCGAAAGAGCAGTTGTTAACCAACTCGTTCGATCATCCGGTGTTTTCTTTACGGGAAATCACGACTTGATTACCGGTAAATCATTATATTCTTCAGAAATTAGACCTGTACATGGTTCATGGCTTGAATTTGCAACCACTCGTTATGGAACACTTACGGTCAAAATAGATAGACGTCGTAAATTTCTTGCAACAACATTTTTACGAGCGCTTGGAATTTCAGACAATGAAACTCTCAAGGCAAAGTTTAAGGATATCGTAGGCGAAACCGGTCAAACTCTTATCTCCAATACCCTTCAAAAAGATGAAACTACCAACGAAACAGAAGCACTCATTGAAATTTTCCGAAAAATGCATCCAGGAGAACCTGTTGTTCTTGATAAAGTACGTGAATACTTCACAAATCTCTTTTTCAACAACCGGAGATATGACCTTGGAGTTGTTGGTAGATACAAGATTAATAAGCGACTAAAAACAGTGCCCGGATTCAACCAATCATCAGAACATGTCTTAAGCGTGGATGATATCATCGCAACGCTTGCATATCTTATGATGCTTGAAGAAGGAAAAGGAACAACTGATGATATCGACAGTCTTTCAAATCGCCGTGTTAGAAGCGTTGGTGAATTGGTCGCACTGAACGCTTTTCGAGTTGGAGTTCTTCGAGTTGAGCGAAGTATTAAAGAAAGAATGAGTCTTTTGCAAGCTGATATTCCTGTCACTGTCGGAAATCTTATTAACGCTCGCCCGATTATGGCAGCAATTAACGAGTTCTTCCGAACCTCTCAGCTCTCCACAATTCTTGACCAAACCAATCCACTTTCAGAAATTGACAACCTTAACCGTCTCACTGTTATGGGAACCGGTGGTATTTCTCGAGAAAGAGCAGCTTTCTCAATTCGTGATATCAACAGTTCACAATATGGTCGTATTGACCCAATCCGAAGTCCTGAAGGTCCAAATATTGGACTCGTTACCTATATGGCACTCTTCTCACGAGTAAATGAGTATGGCTTTCTGGAAGCTCCATACAAAAAAGTTATAAAAGAAAAGCAAGGAAACAAAGAAGTTGTAAAAGTTTCACACGAAGTTGTATATATGACCGCTGATGACGAGCAAGACGCATATATCACTCACGCAAGTATCAATATCTCTGAAGACGGAATTATTATGGACGAGCGTGTTCCAGCTCGATATCGAGGAGACTTTACCGAAGTTGATCGCGAAATGATTCAATATATCGATGTTGTTCCACGACAGGTTGTCGGCACATCAGCATCACTTATTCCATTTATCGCTCATGACGAAGCAAACCGTGCCTTGATGGGAACTCATATGCAATGTCAGGCAGTACCATTGGTTAATCCACAAAGTCCGATTGTCGGAACAGGTATGGAAGATGCAATTTCAGGAGTTATGGGACGAGTAATTCACGCACCATTTGATGGAAAAATTGCGTATGCAGATTCAGACAAAGTTGTACTCGAAGGAAAAAATGCAAATGATAAAGTAACCTTCCCTATCGAGACATTTGATAGAACTTCAGCAGCAACAGCATATACCCAACGAACTATGGTAACAGAAGGACAAATTGTAACGAAAGGTGATGTATTGATTGATGGGCCTTCAAGTGAATTTGGAGAACTTGCATTAGGACGAAATCTGCTAATCGCGTATGCATCATTGGACGGACTTGGTTATGAAGATGCTATCGTTATCTCAGACAAAATGGTGAAAGACAATGTTCTTTCAAGTATTCATATTGAAAAATACGAAGCAGCAGTTGTTGAGACCAAATTAGGACCTGAAGAAACAACACGAGATATTCCAAATGTTTCAGAAGAAGATCTTGCCAATCTAGACGAAACAGGAATTGTTGTTCTTGGATCAGAAGTTAGCCCTGGAGATATCTTGGTAGGTAAAATTGCTCCAAAGGGTGAAACAGAATTAACCGCAGAAGAGAGACTCCTTCGAGCAATCTTCGGAGAACAAGCACGAGAAGTCAGAGACACATCACTTCGTATGCCACACGGAGAAAGAGGAACTGTCATATCTATCCAAGTTCTTGACCGAAAACAAGGCGACGAATTAGAGCCTGGAACTATGAGAAAAATCATCGTCGAGGTAGCACAGCTTAGACATGTTTCAGTTGGAGATAAATTAGCAGGACGACACGGAAACAAAGGAATTATTTCACGAATCCTTCCGATTGGTGACATGCCACATCTTGAAGACGGAACACCAATTGATATTATCATCTCACCTGTTTCAATTCTTGCTCGTATGAATTTGGGACAGATTCTTGAAGCACATCTCGGATTTGCAGCACAAAAACTCGGTATCAAGATCGGTGCTCCGGCATTCGAGAAAATTGACGAATCGAGAATGGTTGACTTACTCGTTCAAGCAGGATTGCCTGTTAATGGTAAAGTTAAGCTCATTGATGGCAAAACAGGAATTCCATTTGAAAATCCAGTGGTTGTTGGTATAGAATATATAATGAAACTTATCCACATGGTTGAAGATAAGACTCACGCTCGTTCAACTGGACCATACTCACTTGTTACACAACAACCTCTTGGTGGAAAAGCGCAAATGGGTGGACAGAGACTGGGAGAAATGGAAGTTTGGGCACTAGAATCTCATCGTGCACGATATATTCTTCAGGAAATGTTGACAATCAAATCCGATGACGTTGTTGGGCGTGCAAAAGCTTTTGAAGCTATTGTAAAAGGTACAGATATCCCAACACCAAAAGTACCTGAATCATTCAAAGTTCTTATTAAAGAACTTCAGTCACTTGGACTCAATGTCGTTCCAGTAGGAGCAATTGTTGAAACCGAAGCTGCTGAAGCAAAAGCAGAGATTGCAAGTGATGCGATCAAAGATGAAGTAAAAGATTTGGAGGAATCGCTTGAAGCAGTTACAGAACCTGAAGAAGCAACAGAAAAAGATGCAATTGAAGATGCCGAACTGACTGCTGGTGAAGAACTAGTTGCAGAAATTAAAGAGCAAACAGACCCAAATATGTCTGGGCAAGAATAATAGCATGAATAATAAAAACAAAAACATCTTAAAAGACTTAAATATTTCAGATTTCAAATCATTGAAATTATTACTTGCTACGAACGATGACATCATGAACTGGTCATACGGTGAAGTAACCAAACCTGAAACAATTAACTACCGAACGCTTCGCCCTGAGAAAGATGGATTGTTTGATGAGCGCATTTTTGGTCCTACGAAAGACTGGGAATGTTATTGTGGTAAATATAAAAGAATTCGTTACCGAGGTATAATTTGTGACAAATGTGGCGTTGAAGTTACACTCTCAAGAGTGCGTCGTGAAAGACTTGGACACATTAAACTTGCCTCACCTGTTGCTCATGTTTGGTTCTTTAAAGGTGCATCCAGCGCGTTGTCACTGTTACTTGATGTACAGCAAAAAAGTTTGGAATCAATCATCTACTACGCATCGTACTTATTAACCAATATTGATGAAGAAAAGAAAAAAGAAGCGCTTGAAACCTTTGTTGAAACTATTACCAAACGTAAAGACGGGTTGAAAGAGAGATTGGATGGAGAAACAGATAAAATAACTAAAGAAACTGAAGCAAAAAAGAAAGAAGCGACTGCTAAAAAGAGCGCACCTGAACAAAAGCAATTGATTGAACAAGAACTTGATTTGGGAGCACGCCAGAAATTAACTCGTAACGCAGAAGCTCTTGAAAACGAATCAAAGAAACTTGATGAAATTTCAGATACTTTCACAAAGCTTCTGAAGAGTCTTCGAGTCGGAAGTGTTTTGTCTGAAGATGAATATTTCAAACTCTTGGAATATGATATCCCAATTTTCTTTACTATCAAAACAGGATCCGAAGCTCTTCTGGAAGTTGTCTCCCGACTTGATATCACACAACTGATTGCTGACCTACGAACTGAAGCTGAAAAAGCAACAAGTCAGAGATATCTTAAGATTGTCAAACGATTGAGACTACTTGAAAATATGCGTAAAGCGGATGTTACTCCGACAGCAATGATCACTGACGTATTGGCAGTCATTCCACCAGATCTTAGACCTATGGTTCAGCTTTCTGGAGGACGGTTTGCAACCTCTGATTTGAACGATTTGTATAGAAGAGTTATCAACAGAAATAATCGTCTGAAGCATCTTCTCTCACTTGGTGCACCTGAGATTATTTTGAGAAACGAAAAAAGAATGCTTCAAGAATCAGTTGATGCACTTATCGATTCATCACAGCGAAGTAGTCAAAGTATGTCGTCAACACTCAGATCACTTTCAGACATGCTTCGTGGTAAGCAAGGACGTTTCCGACAGAATTTGCTTGGAAAACGTGTTGATTACTCAGGACGTTCAGTTATCGTCGTTGGACCAGAACTCAGACTTAATCAGTGTGGTCTTCCAAAAGAAATGGCTCTTGAGATGTTCAAGCCTTTCATCCTTCGTGAAGTAATCGTTCGAGGTCTTGCAACCAATATTAAATCTGCAAAGAGATATATTGAAAAACGCCCACCTGAAGTTTTTGATATTTTAGAAGAAATCACAAAGAATCATCCAGTGCTTCTTAACCGTGCACCAACACTTCACAAACTCGGTATTCAGGCTTTCTATCCTGTTCTTATCGAAGGTGCAGCTATTCAACTCCACCCATGTGTTTGCGCAGGATATAACGCTGACTTTGATGGTGACCAGATGGCTGTTCACATTCCACTTTCAGCAAAAGCACAAGAAGAAGCTATAACCCTTATGATGCCAAACCACAACTTATTGAAACCTGCGAGTGGTGATCCAATTACGCTTCCAAACAAAGAAATGGCTCTGGGTACATACTACTTAACGACTATTGATGAGAGTCTGCGAAAGAATGCAGAAGATCAACCTCACTTTAGTAACACAAATTCAGCACTTCTTGGATATGATGTCGGAAAAGTACGAATGCGTGAGCCAATTCAAGTGAGAGTTGTTGATCATAAAGGCAATGCAGAAGTGATTGAAACAACAGTGGGTCGAATCAGATTTAACGAATTATTGCCAGAAGACTTTGGGTATGTAAATGAAAGCATTAACGCAGGTGGAATTAAAAAAGTCATCACTCGTTCAATGAAGATATACAGCTCAGATACAGTTGCATCTCTTATTGATAAGATCAAGAGTCTTGGATTCTTCGGAGCAACAATTTCAGGTGTAAGTGTGGCTGTGTTTGATAACGATATCGTACCTGAAAAAGCTGCAATGGTTGGAGAAGGAGAAAAGAAAGTTAAGTTGATTGATGAAGAATTTAAGCAGGGACTTATTACTATTACAGAAAAGAAACGATTAGCAAATGATGTCTGGCTCAAAGTTACCAATGCCGTTGCAGATCTTACCTGGAAATCACTTAAATCAAATAACCCAATCAAAATCTCAATTGATTCAGGAGGATCACGTGCGGGACTCGAACAGTTGAAACAGCTATCAGCTCTTCGAGGACTTATCGTTGACCCACTTGGTAAGATTGTCGAATTACCTGTTAAATCTAACTTCCGTGAAGGACTTTCAATTTTTGAATACGTTGCATCTGCTCGTGGTTCACGAAAAGGTCTTACCGACTCAGCTCTTAAGACTGCAAATGCTGGATATCTTACTCGAAGACTTGTTGACGTCGCTCATGAAGTTATTGTCAACAAAGATGATTGTGGAACAACACAAGGAATTACAATTGGACGAGTTGAGAAAGATCGAACATCATCATTTTCAGATCGTTTGATGGGACGTGTACTGGCTGTTAATGCATTGGCATCCAAATCAAAGAAGATCGCTCTTAAAGCAGGAGAAGAAATAAACGAAGAAACTATCAAATTCTTGGAGGAGAATGACGTTCAAGAAGTCATTATTCGATCGCCACTTCTCTGTGCTCTTCCCTACGGTCTTTGTGCAATGTGTTATGGATGGGATCTTTCAACCAAGAAAGGCGTTGGTCAGGGCGTACCAATTGGTGTTATGGCTGCACAAAGTATCGGTGAGCCTGGTACACAGTTAACCATGCGTGTTCGACATTACGGTGGAGTTGTTATGTCTGACGTGACTCAAGGTCTTCCACGTGTCGAGGAACTTTTCGAAATGAGAACTCCAAAGAACATGGCATCTGTTTCTGAAATTACCGGTAAGGTAAAAATTGAAGAAACCGAAGAAGGATATCGAATTCAGATTAAGAATACTAAGATCAAACCAATCGAATCACAAGAATATTTTGTTCCCCTGTCAGCAACACTCAGAGTTAAAGACGGTGAAGAAATTACAGCAGGAACCCCACTTGCTGAAGGAGATTTAGATCCAAAAGAAGTACTTAAGATCGGTGGATTGTTAATGGTACAACGATATCTTATAACTGAAGTACAAAAAGTATATGAATCTCAAGGTATAGGTATTAACGACAAACATTTCGAAGTCATCATCCGAAAGATGTCTGACAAGATCATTGTTGAGAGCGTCGGTGACACATCTCTCATCCCTGGAGATTTCGTAA
This sequence comes from bacterium, assembly GCA_041691355.1. Lineage (GTDB taxonomy): Bacteria > Patescibacteriota > Microgenomatia > Levybacterales > UBA12049 > JACDET01. The sequence continues at coordinate 7,111 of JBEPUU010000044.1, forward strand.
CCAAAGCACGATTTGAAGAAATCAACGCTGAAGTTCTCTCTGAAGGTGGAGAACCTGCAACCGGCCGACAAGTTATTTTGGGTATCACCAAATCAGCTCTGTTCTCTGACTCATGGCTTTCAGCTGCATCATTCCAAGAAACAACCAAAGTACTCACAGAAGCAGCACTTGAAGGAAAAGTTGATAAACTTCTTGGTCTGAAAGAAAATGTTATTATCGGGCGCCTTATTCCAGTCTCTGGACTTGACGGCAAAATGGAAACAGCAGAATCAGAAGAATCACAAAAAGTCGTAGAAGTTGAATCAGTTCAACCGGAAGTACAACCTGCCGCCTAACAGTATAAAGCATTAAGAGTAAGTACTAAGTATACTGAAGAATAAAATCTTTTTATACTTAATACTTTATACTATCACTAGCCTCTTAATACTTGTTATGCTATAATACCAGGTACAAACATATGCCAACACTTTCACAATTAGCAAAAAGAGGAAGAGCAAAAAGGAGCAAAAAGACCCGATCTACTGCGCTGAAAAGATTGTTTAATGCAAAGGATCGCAAATACACTGAAGCCAACTCACCACAAAAACGTGGAGTTGTAACATTGGTTAAGACAATGACTCCAAAGAAACCTAACTCAGCTCTTCGAAAAGTTGCTCGTATCAAACTTTCCAATAAAATGGAAGTCACTGCATACATCCAAGGTGAAGGACATACACTTTCAGAGCATGGTATCGTTCTGGTACGTGGTGGACGTGTTCGAGATCTTCCAGGTGTAAAATATCATGCAGTTCGAGGCAAATTTGATCTTCTCGGAGTTGATAAAAGAAAAACCAGTCGAAGTATCTATGGTACAAAAATGCAAAAAGCAGCCAAGGCTGCATAGAATCTAAATTTATGAGACACGCAAAAGTTAAAAAACGACAAATTAATCCGGACACACTTTACAACAGTGTCTTTGTTGCCAAACTCATCAATTATATCATGAGAGACGGTAAAAAGACTGTCGCACAAGCACAAATTTATGGTGCTTTTGAGATCCTTTCACAAAAAGGTGAAGATCCGATAAAAACATTTGAAAAAGCTGTTCAGAATATTGGTCCAAAAGTTGAAGTAAAAGCACGACGAATTGGTGGAGCTAACTACCAAGTTCCTGTTGAGGTCAAGCACGAGCGCCGTATGGCACTTGCTCTCCGATGGATGATTGATGCAGCACGCAAACGATCAAATAAAGAATTCCACACTTTCTCTGCAAAGTTAGCAGCTGAGATGCTAGATGCAATCCAAAACCAAGGAGAAGCAGTAAGAAAACGAGAAATGGCACTCCGCCAAGCAGAAGCCAACAAAGCCTTCGGCCACTTCAGGTGGTAAATCTAAATTAATCTCATCAATTATACTTCACATTCCCCTCTCAAACATGTATAATTTCACAAACTATGGAAAGACGTGGAATAGCAGTTATGGATCGAGGACCTCGAGCA
>JBEPUU010000045.1:0-8405 GCA_041691355.1 bacterium
AACTCCATCTCTCCGACATGAACTCCGAGTAACCCTGCGCATAATGCATGTGAAATTTCATGGAGTATAGTTCCAGGAAAGAAAAGGAAGGCAATTGTCACAACGGTAACGTTTTTACTTCGACTGATCTGATAGAGGAAATAAGATAGCACTCTTGTGAGAGTTCGTGAGAGAAGAAAAAGTGTCAAAAGCTCGATGAAGAATAAGGAAAAATACAGCATACAGTATTATACAATTTCTATTTTGGGTCTTGCAAAAGATAAAAAGATTGTTCTATGATTGAATTACTTATGCCAAAGAAAACACTTGCCCTTATTTCTGGTTTGGTCTTAGTAACTATTGTACTTTTTGTCATCGCTTTGCGTGCAGGAGAACAACAACAAGCTCCATCAGTTCCACCATCATCAACAATGTCTCATCAGTCGCCTCCTGCACCCGCACATACTGTTTTGGAATTGGGTCCAAATCCATTAACGATTGCTCCTGGAGGTCAGGGCTCAGTCAGTGTTAATATAAATACATCAGATAATGATGTGACTGCAGTACAGCTTGAATTAGGATATGATCCACACGTCATCAGTAACGTTAAGATAACATCCGGTCCGTTATTTACCAGTCCTGTCATCTTGATTGACAAGAACAATCCTGTAAGCGGCAGATATACCTATGCGTTTGGTATTACACCAAGTGCTCAGCCTATTAAAGGCACCGGAGTTGTCGCCACTATAACGTTTACTACGAATCCAAATGCAGTAGGAAAGTCTATTCAAATAGGCTTATTGCCAACATCACTTGTGACAGCACGAGGAGTCGCTCAGTCGGTCCTAAAGAGCTCAACAGGTACTGTATTGACAGTTAGTGGGGTAGCACCTGTAAAATACAATACAACTACCACACCAGGCGCTTCTGCTCCAACGAAATAATTACAGGTTTCCAGATAAGAAATAAAATTTTCGTTGCCTATAATCTCCCTCTATGTATGTCATAGATTCTGAGTTTGTCCAAGAGTCGGGGTGCGGAGAATCGAACTCCAGCCACACGGCCCCCAGCCGCGCATTCTACCGTTAAACTACACCCCGTTCTGCAAAGCAGAATCCTGACAATTGTATCGTGGTTTTAGTCAAAATACAAGCAAATGAGGGGAGTCCACAAGATTAAAAAGTAATAAACAATATTGATGAGCTATGATAGGTTTTGACATATTGTATTTTACCATAGACATGATATTATTATCGTATATTTTATGGCAAGGCATGCAGCAAATTCACAAAAAACAGGAGTAGTTGAACAACAAAACGATGCTTCTAAAAAACTCGAATCTATCAAAATGGCAATGGATCAAATCGAGAAACAGTACGGACGCGGCTCAATTATGCGTTTTGGAGATGCAGCTCAGAAATTTGATATCTCAGTTATTTCAACTGGGTGCTTACCTCTTGATCTAGCGCTCGGTGCAGGTGGTTTACCTCGAGGGAGAATTATTGAAATTTACGGACCTGAAGCATCCGGTAAAACGACCGTCTGTCTCTCTACAATAGCCCAAGCGCAAAAGCATGGTGGCATAGCAGCATTTATCGATGCGGAGCATGCTCTTGACCCACAGTGGGCCGAGAAATTAGGTGTTAAATTAGATGAGCTATTAATCTCTCAACCCGATACAGGAGAGCAAGCTCTTGAAATTACCGAAAGTCTCGTTCGTTCTGGGGGAATTGATGTTTTGGTAATCGATTCTGTTGCGGCACTTGTGCCTCGAGCAGAAATTGAAGGGGAAATGGGTGATTCAGTAATGGGACTTCAGGCAAGACTTATGTCTCAAGCTCTTCGTAAGTTAACGGCAGTTATTTCCAAATCCAAAACAGTAGTCATCTTCACTAACCAATTGAGGCAGAAAATTGGTGTGATGTTCGGTAATCCTGAGACAACAACTGGTGGTTTGGCGCTTAAATTCTACGCTTCCATAAGAATGGATATCAGAAAGATAGAAACTCTTAAAGATGGTGACAGGGTTGTTGGTTCACGTCATCGAGTAAAAGTTGTGAAGAATAAAATTTCAGCCCCATTCCGAATTGCAGAATTTGATGTGATGGGGACAGGCATTTCTCGTGAAGGTGGTATCCTTGATGTCGCAGTTGAGATGAATGTGATCAACAAAGCAGGAGCGTTTTATCGATACAACGAAGAAATGCTCGGACAAGGAAAAGTTGCTGCAATGGAAGCATTAAAAGAAAACGCTGCGATGTCAAAAGAGATTGTTGCAAAGATAATGGCACAAAACAAAGACGGCCGAGCCCCCCTCGTCGTTGGTGGAGAAGAGAGTGAGAACGAAGAGGAAGAATAAGCGATTTTATTTTTCTTTTCGTCTATAAACAATTTCTTCTCTACTGAATTGGCGAGGTTTTCCTACATCCCAATATTCTTTGTATTGATGCATCCATCCAACAGGGCCTAATCCATGTGAATGGAATACTGTAAATCCGGGGTCGCGGACAATAATATGGCCTTTATTTATTGCCCATTTAGACCACTCTGCATCTTCTCCACCTGCTCCATAATTTTCATCAAAAGGTCTTTCTTGTAGTAATTCTCGTCGAAACATTGCATTCGTTGCACCCATCTGCCCGGGTTTAGGCTTTTTTTCAATTCTTACATCTTGTCTTTTCAATATTTGCTCTGCAATATGAGATCCTACACGTTCCGTATGTGTGGTATCTCTTCTAGCCATCGGTCTGCAATAGACACCAGCAACACGTTCACCTTCGAAGTGACGTTCGCCATTTGCAAGCCATTCGTTTTGTATTGGAAAACTATGTGCTGACATCATAACGATAAGTTCTCCATCAGCATAGTTAACACCCAGATTACTTGCTTTTGGATAGTTAAAATCATCTCCAATGTCTACTACGGTGGCGTTATGTGCCACAGCTAATTGTCGTGTTTGGTCAGTGGATTGATTATCGACTACAACTATTTGAGGCTGTATGGTTTGATCTTCAATAAGTTCTAATAAGTGAGCAAGATTGTCTCGTTCGTTACGTGCTCGGATAACAAGTGAAATACTTCTATGAGGTTCTGTAGGCCCTTTTTTATTTGGATATTTATGTTTTTCCACGTGCTAATTATACAGAACTTAAAATCCTATAGCAATATAATTATTAATAATTACCACTCTAGACTCCACCATTAAAAATTTTCACACTTAATATAGTCCTATAGTTGCTATTTCCCTCCTTTTTTTGTATACTCGAGGCTATTATGAAAGAAGCTCTGATTGAGCGGGGGCATCCTGCGGAAAAGATGGGAAATTTTGATGTTGCAAAGCCGCAACGATACTGTGTATTTATTCCAGGTTTGGGTGCGACTCAGGCTGATATGCATGCAAAATTTGGCATACATACTGCGCTTGTTGCGAAATATGGTGAAGGTAACGTTAGTACATTTAACTCTGTCGTGTCATCCGATAAACCAGACCCTGAACATTTTTCAAAAATAGCTGATGTTATTATGACACAAGCTAAAATAGGTCCCATAGATATTGTTATGCATTCTCTTGGTAGTACAGAATTTCTATATATCAAAAAAATAATTAAAAAAAGAGACAAGAACTTTTTTAGAGATCCACAAGTAAAAGCAAATATACGATTGGAAAAAATTGGTGAGAGTGGTAATTCAATAGGGCTTAGAGAACGGATTACTTTCGCAAAAGATGTCGCGCGGATTAATTCTGATACACGCCTTAAAACACCATACGCTTTTCCTATAAAAGATGTAGCTTTTTCAAAAGTAACTGAAATTTTTTCACGAAAGTCCAATAAAAGAACGGGATATACAGCAATACCTTTTGAAAATGCCAGGACTAATGAGAACTTTTTGACTCCACAGGAGAAAGCTGCAAAAAATACTTATGATATTAAATTAGGCTCTGCTTTAGCAGAAAACAAACTTAAAAAGGCGAAAAGGATAGGCAAACAACGTGATCGAATGTTGAAGAAACCGTTACGTGCTGTTTTTGCAGGAACACCACAGAGAAGTACTGAAAAAAAAAGAATACAAATAGGAGGTTTTCAAGGAGTTCGTGTATTATTACGTGCTTTAGGGAATAAACCAATAAGAGAGCTACGCAAACTCTATCATGAAGGATTCACTGTAGATTCGCTGGTACCAGAATTTGATATCTTACCGATTAACCGAGTTGTGAAATTTTATGATACTGAACAAGATGCAAAAAAACATACCCGAGTTATGCAAGGAGCTCCGCACGAGGCTTTTGCTTTGCAAGTTGATCTATGGGCAGACGCGCTGAAAGCAAAAAACTACTAAAGATTCATTGGCTTTAGCAGCATAAATTCTCTGTACTGCGTTTACTCATTAGAGTAATAATGATATACTCCTTCTGCTATGCAATTTTATAAATTTACTGTTGTTCTTACTCCTGACAAAGATGATTCTGAGATGTTCAATGTCTCTGTTCCTGCTTTTGCGGAAATTGCCACGTTTGGTGGCTCACTTGAGGAAGCAAAGTTTATGGCGCAAGATGCACTGGAACTTGTCGTACTTTCGCGATTAGAAGAAGGGGAAGCATTACCGAAAGATAAAAAGCCAACAAAAGTTTCAAAGGGTGCAGTAGTTGAAGAAATTGTTATTACTGTTAGTCATACGGTTGAGGCAACACCTGCATCCCATGTCAAACATACCCTCTCTCAAAGCACGTGAAGTTTTAGAAATATTATTTCGAGCAGGTTTTGAAAAAGTATGTACAACAGGCAGTCATATCCGCCTTGGAAAAGGAAAGCTTCGTGTGACAGTACCTTATCACAGTAAAGGCACAATACCGACAGGAACCCTAAAAAGTATTATTCGACAAGCCGATATGACAGTTGATCAATTTTTTGCATATCGTAGAAAAGAGTAATTATGGACACATCGGAGCTTTTTGGAAAATATCTTAATCTTTGCTATCGCTATCTTACAATCCGTAACCGGTCTGAAAAGGAAATAAGAGACTATCTTACGAAGAAAAGAGCAGCTGAGGAGATTATTGATAATATCGTTACGTTTCTCAAAGAAAAAAAATTCCTCAATGATGAAACATTTGCTAGGGCTTGGATTTTAAATAGAGCAAGAGTAAAACCAAAGGGAAAAATGCTTCTTCAAATTGAACTCAAACAAAAAGGAATTAACGACGAACTTATCAAGAAAGTGTTATCTGAAGTACGAGAAGAAATTCCTGATGAATTGGAGCAGGCAAAAAGTTTGATTGCAAGACGAATAGAAAAAGTGAGAGATTTACCACGCCAGGAAATTTACCAAAAAGTTGGAGGGTTTCTTGCACGACGCGGATTTAGTTGGGACATTACCAAAAAGGCAATTGATTCATTCCTGCACTAAAATTGTTTTCAAAAGCGTTATCAATTATAATCCACAGATCTATGCAAGAAAGAGGACGAAAAGTAGAAGTATCAAAACCTCATGAGTCGCTGCCTTCACAGCAATTAGCAGCCGCAAAAGTTGATTTTTATCTTGGTTTGCATCATACATTTAAAAGTGTCGCGAAAGCGTCTGTCGGAATTGAAAATTTGCCTAACAAACAACGAAGGAAAAAAATTAAAAGGATTACAAATGCACTCACTGATTTATATCTAATAAAAAGTTTTAATCTTTCTGAAGAATCATTCCGTGAGGGTCATCCTGAGATTGCAGAAACATGTGGGTTTTTATTAGATCAACACATGCCAGCACTACAAGAGCGTGAAGAACTGTATACAAATAATGCAAGCGAATATGATAGAAAAAAACGTATGAACGTTGCTTTTAAGGCTACAAATCGGCTTAAAGGATTATCGGAAACACAGAGAACACAACTTTTTGAATTAGCAGGATATACCCCAAACCAAGGTCTAGAGATAACAAGGAAGATTGGTAAGGCGGCTGTTGCAACAACTGTGCTGGGTGGTGCATCAACCGCATTGGTAATTGCGGGAAGTGCGTATGAAAAGACCTCTCCTATTATTGGGCTTGGTCATATGGGATGGAATAAAACAGGAATTGCTATCGGAATTTCAGAAGTTGCAAATTATGCTGCTACATATCTGAATTCTCGGACAAATCATGCATTGCTTAAAGATGAACAGGTTAATAACGCTCCAAATATATTTGCAGCAGGTCTCTATCATCTGTTACAAAGATTTTTTCCTGCAGCTTACATAGGATCTCATCGTATTGATATTCCAAAATTGGGTACTCGATTGGGCACGATTGGCCCTGTCGCCATTCAGGAACCTGGAGTTATAGCTTCTTTATTTACCTCTGCTCTAGGCCCACAAGTTGTATTCGCAAGGAATACGATAGGAACAGCAATTAATCTAACAGAATCAGTAGTTTTTAAGCGCTCCAAGGCTATGAAGCATTATTTAAAATAAGAATAATGTATACTCAACTTATTGAGTATAGTAAAATTAGTGAATGACAAAACAAATAGATGATCTTGAACAGATAGAAAAGAAGTTACATTCACATCCTTTTGTCGTCTCTCCTTTTTTAAGAAGTCCGCATATCCAAACTGCTTTTGCGGGTTTGGTTCCTTTCTTCAAAATACCTATGAAAAAGCCTGAAAGGCAGTATATACAGATCTCCAACGATACAAAACTGGCAGCTGATTGTTGGTTTCAAAAAGATAGGAAGAATCATGCAACTGTGGTATTTCTAAATGGCTTTGAAGGATATTCAAAGTTGGAACAATCTAATTTTTCAACAAATATGAGTATGAAAGCATATCATCTTGGTTTTAATGTAATTCATCTCAAACAACGAGGTGAAGCAGATACTATTCATATGACTAAATCAATTTTTACGACATATTCAGGACTGGATGATATAAAAACTGCGGTTAATAAATTTGGTAGCATGGGACTTTCTCGCATATATCTTGCAGGTCTTTCATATGGAGGATATTTATTATTCCATACCATTAATAGATTGAGTGAAAAGGAGCGTCAATACGTTCGTGGGATTGTTACGATATCAGCACCTATGGATATATTTAAGACCTGGAAACATATAGAGAAAAATAAGGTATATGATCGATGGCTTCTTAGAAGTTATAAACACACAGTAAAAAGGCGAGCAAAAATCGACTCATTAGAACGATCAAAGCTTACTGCATTACAAAACATTAAAACAAAAAGGCAATTCATGGAAACGTATATGCATACGTTTGGTTATCCTAAAAAATCGTTTACTCTTGATGAATATGCTCGCGAAACAGATGCAGAAACACATTTCTCTAAGTATCAGTTACCGCTTCTTATTATTAGCTCCTCAGATGACCCAATTACACCAACTGAGGCCTATATGAACCCTGACATCATCAATAATCCTTATATTATTACTCTTTTTACTAAATATGGCGGGCATGGTGGTTTCATTACTTTTAAGAAACGATATGGTGATCTCGATGGGCATTGGGCACAGAATCGCGCGATGGAATTTATCACTCTCATGGAGTCAACATATGACTAATCCTTGCATAAATGGGGATAACTTCGTATAATAATAGAGTAACAAGAGAGATTGTTTATGAAGAATAGGAAATTCAGCTTCATAGTAACAGCATAAAAGCTTTTAAAAAGTCCTCTTTTGTCACGGTAATTTATGGCAACAGCAACACACCAAGATTTAATTGAACTTGAGAAAAAACTTCTTGAACGGCAGGAGAAAATCGAAGCAAAAGCCGACCATCTGGAAGAAGAAAAATCTGAAGTTGAAATCAAACGCAAAGACTATATTCAAAAACTCGAAAAAATCTCGCATCTTACTGCAGAAGAAGCAAAAGAACAGCTCCTTCGCGAAACTGAAAAAGATGCTGCAGCAATGATGGCAAAAATCATCAGAGAGAGAGAAGACGAAGCCAAAAGTACAGCTGATGCAAAGGCTCAAGAAATTATTCTCGATAGTCTCAAACACGGTGCTTTGCAGTTTGTCCCCGAATATACAGTTTCCATTGTTAAAGTTGCAGATGAGGAAATGAAAGGTCGTATTATTGGAAAAGAAGGACGCAACATCCGTGCATTTGAACAGGCAACAGGTGTTGATGTGGATCTTGATGAAGAAGGGCTTATCCGTCTTTCATCGTTTGATCAAATACGTCGAGAAGTGGCACGAAGATCTCTTGAAAAACTACTTAAAGATACTCGTGTACAGCCTTTCCGAATTGAGGAGATTGTGACTCAAACACGTGAAGAACTTGAAAAAATTATGTTCCAAGAAGGAGAGAATCTTGCTAATGAAGTCAGTGTTTTTAGTCTTCCGGCTGATTTATACCCCCTGCTTGGTCGTATGAAATTCCGTACATCATATGGACAGAATTTATTGGTGCATACACTTGAAGAGACAAAAATCGGTGTTCATAT